>NZ_FOMM01000030.1:0-78882 GCF_900112625.1 Methylobacterium sp. 13MFTsu3.1M2 | reverse complement strand
GGCTTCTTGCCGACGATGATCGGGTCGCCGACCTTCAGGTGCTGCAGCTTCGAGGTCAGCGGGCCGTCCTGGACCTTGATCGAGAAGAACTCCAGCTCCTCCTCGTAGTTGGCCGAGACCACCGAGTAGGCGCGCAGGAGCGGCCGGCCCTCGACCTCCAGGCCGATCATGGTGAACTCGCCGTTGCGGAACCGGAACGCCGGATCCCGCGTCGTGCGGAACGAGAACAGGTTGTCGGTCCAGTGGTGGACCGACAGAACGCGCTCCTCGTAGAACTTGCTCATCGACGGATCAGTCCTCGCTCAGGCGGACGCCGGGTCGGCAGTGCCGAACAGGTCGAGCAGCTTGCCGCCGCGGCCGTCCCACGCCGCGGCGTCGTCGGCTGGCTTGGTCCTCTCGGTGATGTTGGGCCAGAGATCGGCGTACTTGGCGTTGAAGGTCTTCCAGCCCGCCATCTCCGGTTCGGTGTCGGCCCTGATGGCATCGGCCGGGCATTCGGGCTCGCAGACGCCGCAATCGATGCACTCGTCCGGTTTGATCACCAGCATGGTCTCGCCGACGTAGAAGCAGTCGACCGGGCAGACCTCGACGCAGTCGGTGTACTTGCAGCGGATGCAGTTCTCGGTGACGACATAGGTCATGACTTCGCACCTCGGCGCAGGGGTCAGAGCAGCGCGGGGAGATCCTGGCCCTCGAGATCGATCGCCAGCCCCTTCATCGCCTCGGCGCTGACCTCGCCGCCCATCGCCCGGAGGCTCTCCTCGCGGATCAGCGACATCAGCCCCCGGCGCAGGCCCAGGAACTCGGACGACAGGGTCAGGGCCGGCTGGCGCGGGCGGGGCAGGGGCACCACGATTTCGGCCTTGATGCTCCCGGGTCGGGCGGTCATCACGTAGACGCGGTCGGAGAGGAAGATCGCCTCGTCGATGTCGTGGGTCACGAACAGCACCGAGATCTTCAGGCGCTGCCACATGTTGGTGAGGATCTGCTGCATGATCAGCCGCGTCTGCGCGTCGAGGGCGCCGAACGGCTCGTCGAGCAGCAGGATGCGCGGGCCGGTGGCGAGCGCGCGCACGATGCCGACACGCTGCTTCATCCCGCCGGACAATCGGTCCGGATAGTGGTTCTCGAACGCCGTGAGCCCGGCGAGGCCGAGCAGCGTCCGCGCCTGACGCTCGCGCTCGCTGCGCCGGACGCCCTTCATCTTCAGGCCGAACTCGACGTTCTCGCGCACCGTCTTCCAGGGAAACAGTGAGTATTGCTGGAAGATCATGCCGCGATCCGCGCTCGGTCCCGCGATCGCCTCGCCGTCGACGGTGACCCGCCCGGACGACGGCTTGAGGAAGCCGGCCAGCGCGTTGAGCAGCGTCGACTTCCCGCAGCCCGAGGGCCCGATGATCGACACGAACTCGCCGGGATGGACGGTGAGCGAGGCGTTCGAGACGGCCTCGACGGACCCCTCCATCGTCTCGTAGCGCAGGCAGAAGTCGCTGACCTCGATCAGGCCCCGGCTCGATTCGGCCATGGCAAGCTCCCGATTGGTGACGCGCGTGGAGGACCGGTCCGGCGAGGGCCGCGCCGGGCGGCGGGCGGAGGCCTAGCGGGCCGCGGCCCAGGGCATGACGAGGCGGCCCACGAGACGGATCGCGAAGCTGGAGCCGAGGCCGAGCAGCCCGATCGTGATCATGCCGAGGGCGATGTCCGGGTATTGGACCAGCGAGTAGGCTTCCCAGGTGAAGTAGCCGATGCCGAACTGGCCGGAGATCATCTCGGCGGCGATCAGCGAGACCCAGGCCACGCCCATGCCGACCGTCAGCCCGGTGAAGATCTGCGGCAGCGAGGCCGGCAGGTAGACTTCGCGGAACACCGCCGCCTCGCGGGCGCCGAGGCAGCGTGCGGCCCGCACCAGGACCGGGTCGACCTGGACCATGCCCTGGAGGGTGTTGATCAGGATCGGGAAGAACGAGCCCAGGAAGGTGATGAAGACGATCGAGCCCTCGTTGGTCGGCCAGAGCATGATCGCCATCGGCACCCAGGCGATCGCCGGGATCGGCCGCAGCACCTCGCAGATCGGGAAGGCGATCTCGCGCAGGAGGCGGTAGCGCCCCATGAGGAGCCCGAGCGGCACGGCGACGCCGCCGGCCAGGAGAAATCCGAAGAGGATCCGGCGGCAGGAGATGAGCACGTGGTCGCCGAAGTTCGGGCTGCGCAGGGCGATCGCCGCGCGGTCCACGACGTCCATCGGCGTCGGGATGTTCAGGAACCGCACGTAGAGGGTCACGCGGTTCGCGGTCAGATACTGCCAGAGCGCGACGAACAGGATCAGGGAGGTGAGCCCGATCAGCGCGGCTCGGAACGCGCCGTGATGCAGCCGCAGCCAGCGGCGGACGCGGCCGGTCGCGGGGCGGGTGGACGCGGCCGGCGGCGGGAGGGGCGCCGCCCGCGGCGGGCGCGACTCGGTAGCGGGCCGGAGAGCGACAGCTTCCATGCGGTTCTAGCCTCCCGTCACAGCGGCCTTCAGGGCCTCGTCGTAGGGCATCACCGTGCCGCCGCCCCGCGCCGCGGCCTCGGCGTCCTGCTTCAGCAGGAACGGCGCGATGCCGCCCTTGCCGTCGACGACGTAGAAGGCCTCCCGGGCGAACAGCTTGATGCCGCGGGCCGTGTCGAAGACGTAGGCGACGTCGACGGCCTGCCCCTTGGACTTCATCTCGTTCAGCGCGCCGAGCGTGCAGGCCGCGCTCGCGTAGGGCTGGATCGCCCCGCCCTTCACCCAGATCTCGCCGGCCTTGCGCGGCTCGGTGACGGGCCTCTTGCAGTACGTGTCCTCGCCGCGCACCTCGTAATTGGCGGTGCTCGCGCGCTGCTGCGCGTAGTCCAGGCCGCGCTCGGCGAAGACCTTGCGCAGTGGCCCGTCGTCGACCCACGGACCGACGTCGAACGTCTTGATCCGGTCGAGCCGCTGCAGGACCTTGACGTCCTCGCGGGCGGCCTCGACCAGCTGCGGCTTGATCGTGGGATCGACGGTCATGATCCCGCCGGGCCCGAGGAAGATGTAGACCACCTCCTTGTCGGTGCCGGTCCAGGCCGCGATCTGCTCGGCGGCGCGCTTCGGATCGGCCTTGACCCAGGCGTCGGCGTCGAGGACGGCCTTCAGGTAGGCCTCGACGATCTCGGGGTAGCGGTCGGCGAAGTCGGAGCGCACGACCACGCCGTGCCAGGTCGGGAGGTTGGTCTCGACGCCATCGAACACTTTGCGCGCGAAGCCGCGGAACGGCAGAAGCTCGGCGAAGGGGACGAAATCCGCGTGCGCGTCGATCTTCCGCTCCTGGAGATTGGTCGAGCCGACCTCCGGGCTCTGGCTGACCAGGCGGAAATAGGTGGCCGGGTAGCCCTTGTCCTGCAGCGCCTTCAGGACCATCCCGTGGGCCGCCGACCCGAAGGGCACGCTGACGACCTTGTCTTTCAGATCCTCGAACGAGAAGTATTCGGAAGCCTTGTTGACCACGATCCCGTTGCCGGATCCGTGGAGATTGTAGGCGGCGACCGCGATCAGCCGCGATTGGCTCTCGGGATTGTTCTGGAACGTCGCGCCGTTGACGACGAGCGGGTAATCGCCCATCGCGCCGAACTGCAGCTTCCCGGCCATCATGCCGTTCGTGACCGGCGGCCCGGACGTGAAGTTCTGCCAGTCGAGCTGGATGGTCGTGCCGGCGTACTTGCCGGTCTTGGGCAGGTACTTCTCCAGCAGCTTGAGCTGGCGGATCACCACGCCGACCGTCGCGGTGTTGGTCGTCGTGTCCTGCGTGCCGATGCCGACGGTGAGGGTCTCGGCGCGGGCCGGTGCCCCGATCCCGGCGCCCGCCAGCGCGAGGAGCGCGAGAGCGGAGACCGATCTGAGCCCGGGAAATCGTCCAGTCATCGCCCGCTCCAACATTCCGGCCCGATGTCGCGAAGACATCGACGGCATGATCGGGCGCTGCGGCGCGTCCGATCAAATGCCGAGGACGCCTGCGGGTCGATTAGTTGCGCAAAAAGTCGAGCGGTTCCGGATGTGCTGCGGTTTTGTGCGGGACGCTCGCGTTTTAGGCGCATTCCTCGCCGCCGCGCATCGCCGCCAGGATGTCCGGACGCAGGACGACGATCTGCGTGCGCCGCGTGACGAGGACGCCCTGCTCCGAGAGCCGCTTCAGGCTGATCGTCACCCATTGCCGGGTGGCGCCGACCATGTGGGCGAGGTCGGCGTGCGTGAAGGTCGCCGCGATCACCGTCCCGTCCTCCTCCGCGACGCCGTAGAGGTCGCACAGGTGCAGGAGCAGGTGGGCGAGGCGCTCGGTGATCGAGCGGGTCCCGAGCATCTGGGCCAGGGTCGAGTAGCAGCGGCCCTTGAAGGTCAGGCCGTCGATGACCCCGATCGCGAGGGCCGGGATCTGCGTCACGAGCTGCCGGAGCGCCTTGGCCGGCAGGTGCAGCACGCTGGAATTGCTCGCCGCCATGCCCGACCACTTGTGGAGGCCGGCGCCGAACACGTCGGGACCGCCGACGAAGTTGCCGGGGTACCAGTAGGCCAGCGTGATCTCGCGACCGGACGGCGCGGCGTAGAAGACCCGGATGCGGCCGCTCTCGATGATCCAGATCCCGTCGTTGGGCGTCTCCTGCGTGAACAGGGTCGCGCCGCGGTAGAGCACGCGGCGCCGGCCCTTCTCCAGCACGAGGGTGACCTCGCGCTCGGTCAGCCCGTCGAGGAGAGGGCGCTGCCCGGTTCCGGCCTTGGGCGCGGCCTCGGACAGCAGGAGGGCGCTCGCCTGGGTCTGGAGCCCCGCCGGGGCCTGAGACAGGCGTATCGGCGCCGTGGTCTGCATTGCCGCCTCCAGCATCCTACCTGCCGCGGCGCAGCAAACCCTGTACCAGCTCTAAACTGGCCGCCGGCACCAGCAGCGTCTGGATATCGCGGAGCCGAGCGGACGTGAAGCGGCGCCGCACCCGGAGGATGCGGCGCCGCGACGAGGCCGAGACGGCCGGATCGATCAGGGGCGTCCCTGACAGCGTCCGATCGCCCACTGGATGAGCTTGCGCACGTCGGGATCGGGATCGTTGGCGGCCGCCTCGAGGGCCGAGAGGCCCCGCGGGTCGGCGATCTCGCCGAGGGCTGCGGCCGCCTCCTTGCGCAGGTTGCTGACCTCCGAGGTCAGCGCCCGGCCCAGGATCTCGACGGCCGCCGGCGCCCGGATCCGGCCCAGGGCATTGGCCGCCTTGGTGCGGACCTGCCAGACGGGATCGTCCATCACGGCGATCAGGGGCGCCGTCGCCTCGGGCAGCCGGATCTTGGCGCAGGAGACTGCCGCCTCCTCGCGAACCTGCCAGTGCTCGTCGGACAGGCCGGCGATCAACGTGCCGATGCCCGGACCGCCGGGGCGCAGGAAGACCAGCGCCGCCATCGTGGCGCGCCGGACCGTCGGGTCGGGATCGCCCGCGGTGGCGATCAGCGCCGGCAGCGCTTCCTCGGCCTTGAGGTAACCGATGACGCCGAGACCTTCGCGGCGCACCTCCGGGGACGGACTCTGGAGCGCCTTCAGTGCGGCCGACAGGGCGTCCGGCAGGACGAGCTCGCGCAGGGCCCGCAGGGCGGAGGCCTGCACGAACGGGTCGGTGTGCGCGGCGCGCTCGATCAGGAGCGGCCCGCAGGCCGGCTCCTTCTTCTCGGCCAGGGTATCGGCGGCGGTGCGGCGCACGGCCTCGTCGTCGTCCTCCAGGGACCGCACGAGGCCCTCGACGACGTCCGCGCCGTCGTGCTCGTCCAGCGCCTTGGCCGCCGCGGCGCGGACGGCCGCGTCCGGATCGCCGAGGCCCTTGAGGAGCAGGACCTTCGCCGCGGGGCCGACGGCCTCGGCGAGCTCCATCATCGCGACGCGCCGGACGCCGGCGTCGGCACTCGCGCAGCGCTCGGCCACGTCGTCGAGATCGTCGTCGAAGGAATCGAACACGGGGCTCATGGTCGGCCTCAGCGCAGCAGGTAGGGAATATTGACCTTGACCGCGTTCGTCGGGCAGTCGACCTCGCAGGGCATGCAGTACCAGCACTCGTCGTACTTCATGTAGGCCTTCTGCCGGGTCTCATCGATCGCGAGGATGTCGAGCGGGCAGACGTCGACGCAGACGCGGCAGCCCTTCTCGGCGATGCACTTGGCGTCGTCGATGACGACCGCGGCGCTGCTGGCCTGATTGATGATCGGCATGGATCGCTCTCCGGTACGGGGCGGGATTACTCGGCGGCGGCCGGCGTCTTGATGCGGAGCTGGTGGTAGGCGCCCATCTCCTCGGCGGCGACCGGCACGATGAACGGGTCGACGGCGCGCTTCGCGTGGGCCATCCGGCCCTGGCCGTCCTTGAACAGGACCGTGTGGCAGGCCCACTCGGCGTCGTTCGTCTCGGGATAGTCGACGCGCAGGTGGTAGAAGCCCCAACGGCTCTCGGTGCGGTAGAGCGAGGCCGCCGCCGCCATGTCGGCGCAGTCGAGGATCGTCTGCATCTCGAGCGCCCGGTGCAGCTCGTGCGGGTCGCGGGCGCAGAGCAGGTCGAGGTCCTCGCGGATCTCGGCGAAGCGGCGCTGGCCGAGCTCCATCTTCGCCGTGACCTTCGGCGGCTCGAGATAGTCGTTCACCAAGCGGCGGGTCTTGAACTCCATCTCGTGCGGGGTGAGCCCGTCGACGCGCCGGGTCGGCGCCAGGACCCGTTCGCGCTCGACGGCGATGTCCGCCGGGTCATGGTCGGCGAGGGCGTTGGCCGTGCAGTAGGCGGCGGCGTCGGCCCCGGCGATGCCGCCGTTCACGAAGGCGCCCAGCATGTAGTTGTGCGGCACGCTCGCCATGTCGCCGACCGCGTAGAGGCCGGGGACCGTCGTGCGCGCGAACTCGTCGACGAAGACGCCCGAGGCCGAGTGGCCCGAGCAGAAGCCGATCTCGGAGATGTGCATCTCCACGGGACGCTGGCGGTAATTGGTGCCGCGCCGCTCGTGGAAGCGTCCGCGGGAGGGGCGCTCGTTCGAGTGCAGGATCGTCTCGATCTCGGAGATCGTCTCCTCGCGCAGATGGTCCATCTTGAGGAAGACCGGGCCGTTGCCGCCCTGCAGCTCGCGCCAGAACTCGAGCATCATCTGTCCGGACCAGTAATCGCACTCGATGAAGCGTTCGCCGCGATTGTTGGCCGTGTATCCGCCGAACGGGCCGGTGACGTAGGCGCAGGACGGGCCGTTGTAGTCCTTGATCAGCGGGTTGATCTGGTAGCACTCGAGGTTCGCGAGCTGCGCGCCCGCGTGGTAGGCCATCGCGTAGCCGTCGCCGCAATTCGCCGCGTTCTCGTAGGTCCCGAACAGGTACCCGGAGGCCGGCAGGCCGAGGCGGCCGGCGGCCCCGCAGGCGAGGATCACCGCCTTGGCCTTCACCACCAGGAACTCGGAGGTGCGGGTGTTGACGCCGATCGCTCCGGCGATGCGCCCGTCCGCGCCCTTGAGCAGGCGCGTCGCCATGTACCGGTTCGTCACGCCGACCTGGAGGCGGCGGAGCTGCCGGTAGAGGACCTTCTTGACGTTGTGACCTTCCGGCATCGGCAGCACGTAGGTCCCCATGTGGTGGACCTTGCGCATGTTGTACTCGCCGGAGCCGTCCTTCTCGAATTTGACCCCGAGCTTGTCGAGGTACTGGATCATCGGGAACGACCCCTGCGCGTAGGCCATCACCGCCTTCTGATTGACGATGCCGTCGTTGGCGACGGTGATCTCCTTCACGTACTGCTCGGGGGTGGCGTAGCCCGGCACGATGGCGTTGTTCAGCCCGTCCATGCCCATGCTGATCGCGCCCGAGCGCTTGACGTTGGCCTTCTCCATCAGGACGACCCGGAGCTTCGGATCGGCCTCCTTGGCCTTGATCGCGGCCATCGGGCCGCCGGTGCCGCCGCCGATCACCAGGATGTCGGTCTCGATAATCTCGGTCTTCGTCGCGGATTCGAACGCGTTCATGGCAAGATCTCGCGTCAGGTCAGGGGCGGGGCGTGTGGGATCGCCGGAGGATCGGATCGTGCGGTCAGGCGGCCTGCGCGGCGTCGGGCGGGTCGTCGACGGCCTCGGCCACGAGGGCGCGCAGGTAGGACCAGGGGAAGATCCCGCGGGCGTGGCCGTCGGAGAACGCGATGTGGACGGCGTAGCCGCCCATCGGTTCGACCCGCGCGACCGCGATGTCGGCGGCGGCCTGAGGAAAGCGTCGCTCGACCCGGTCACGGGTGCACCACGCGCAGCGGCAGCGCAGCCGCAGCCGCTCCGCCGACAGCGTCGCGGTCAGCCCGTCGCGCCATTGCAACCGGAGGCCGGTCCCGCCGCGCGCGAGGGTGGCGGCCTCCGGGATCGCCTCGGGATCGAAGGGGGGCGGGTTCGGAACCCCGGTCGCGTGGTGTGCCATCCGCTCCTCCTCTGTGCCGGCGTCACAGAAGCCGAGGGGCGGGCGATCCGACAGCAATTAGTTGCTCAGAATCTCAGTCAGGCCGCCGGCCGTGGCGACACCGGCCGGCTCGGAGACCGGAGCCGGGTCGTCCGCCGCGGCTGCCCGCGGACAGCGACCGCCCGGTGATCCGGACCTACGGCTCGGTCGTCTTCGGCTCGGGCCCGCAGATGCCCCTGAGTGACGTCCAGGCGGCGCCGGACAGGATCTGGCGTTCAGCCGCCCCAGAGCCCGCCTGGGCGCGGATCGCGGCGGCGCGCTCGCGCGTGAAGGGATGGCTGCGCAGCAGGTCCAGCACGTCGCTCTTCCCGTCGTGCTTGTCCTTGGCGATGCGCTCGAGGATGTCGGCGAGCGCCGCGCCGTTGCCGCCCGCGCGGGTCATGAGGTCGACCGCGTAGGCGTCCGCCGCCCGCTCGGCGTCGCGGCTGTAGCCGGCCGAGAGCACCGCGTCGCCCAGCGCGATGATGATGGTCGAACCGGTCAGGTCTCCCAGGACCAAGCTCAACAGGAACGAGGTGCCCGACGCCCGGATGAGGGAGCGGGTCGGATCGCGTCGGCGGACGTGGCCGAGCTCGTGCGCCAGGACCGCCGCGGCCTCGTCGGCCGAGCGCGCCCGCGCGATGAGGCTCGAGAGCACGATCACGCGGGCGCCCGGCAGGGCGAAGGCGTTGGCCGTGCCGTGCCGCCGCACGCTCACGGCCACCTCGGGAGGCAGCGAGCCCTCCGCCCGACCGGCCGCGACGAGGCGGGCCACGAGCGTGTCGAGCGCCGCGCGGCCGGCCGGCTCCGCGCAGGTCGGCGGGTCGCCGAGGAAGCGCAGGACCTGCGGTTCCGCCACCGCCCCGAGCCGCGACTCGGCCGCGTCCGGCACCAGCGGGGCCAGCAGCCCGGCGATCTGCGGGACGCCGAAGACCGCCACGAGCAGGACCGAGAGACCGGCCGCGAGAGACCAGAGCACGAGCCGCACCGTGCCGCCCGAGCGCTCCCGGCGATGGAGGTCCGGGCAGCGCGCCGCGAGCGCGGCGGCGAGCGTCGCGTCCGAGAACTCCACGCGGACCGGCTCGCCGGCCGGACCGATCCGCATCAGCGGCGGCACGGACACGGCGGCGCGCAGGTCGAGCAGGTTCCAGTCCTGGGCGATTCCGGGCCCGGAGACGCGGAAGCGGTCGTCGAGGCGCAGCGCGACGGGATGTGCCCGCGCGCTGACGCCGTCGAAGTAGCGGCCCTCGACCTCGATCGGCGTCGCGTCGATCGCCTCGGAAGCGCGGGTCAAGCGTCAGAAGCCGATCTGGAGCGCGCCTCCGACGTCGAGCGCGTCGGCGAGGCCCTCCTGCAGCCCGCTGCCGGCACCGCGGGACGAGGCGAGGACGGCATCCAGGGCTTCGGGATCCGTCACGCTCGTGCTCGTCGCGACCGCCGCCCACAGGCGGGCCTGCACCACGCGCACGTAGAGCACTGCGAACAGCGGCGCGCCGACCAGGTAGATGAGGACGACGAGCCAGTGGAGCATGCTGAGATCGCCCCCCGCCCGTGCGGCGAAGATCATCAGAGCCGCGACGAGGCCCAGCACGACGAGGAAGCCCAGGAGCGACAACATGTAGACGATGTACGGCCAGTAGAACTGCCGCGCCTTCAGGCTCGAGATGAGGCGGGCGTGACCGAGGCTGGCGGCCCCCATGAACGCCCGCGTCTCGCGGGCGCGGTAGTACGGGAGCAGGAGCAGTGCCGCGGGCACGCAGATGGCGGCCACGAAGCCCATCGCCTGGAGGAGAATGCCGATCTTCGAGGCCGCGTAGGCGGGGTTGAGGATCGTCTGGCCGGCCTTGCCGCCGGGCTTCGGTACCAGGAGGTCCGTGGGCAGCGAGAAATCCGTCGCGAACAGGAGAGCGATGCCGAGCCCGATCAGCGGCCCCAGCCCGATTACGTACAGCAACAGCCAGGGGCCGAGCACGCTGCGTCCCCGCGCCGTCGAGTGCATCCGGCTGGTCCCGACCAGGGTGTGGTCGATGCGGTAGCGTTCCAGGCTCGCCCGCATGAACGGGAAGGCCAGGCCGAAGGTGACGAGCGTGAGCAGCCACCAGCCGCCCGCGCGGGCCGCGTAGGCGAGGCCCGAGCCGTCCTGCCCGAGGCGGATGCCGCGCCAGAGCGTCCGCATCGCGCGGTAGCGGCGCCCGCGGTAGATCGCGAATTGTCCCAGCAGGAACAGGAACACGAAGGAGATCACCACCGAGAATGGGGCGAGCGCGGGCGCGACGAGCGAGAGCGCGAACAGCGCGACGTAGATCGGCACGAGGATCGCGAGCGCGACGAGGAAGCCGAGGAACAGTTCCTTGCCCGTGCCGGTATACTCGGCGGGCGAGCCGTCGAGCGCGGTGCGCTCCCAGAAGAAGCGGCGCAGATTGGTGACGTACCAGAATCTGTAGATGCCGAAGGTCACGATCGAGAGCAGAAAGCCCTTCAGCGCCAGCCAGGTGAGACCTTTCACCCGCGGGTCGAAGGTTACGGCGGCCACGCGCGTGCCCGGAGCGCCGCTCCGCGTGTCGAACTGGGTACCGGTTGCCAAATTCATGGATCCGTCGATCGTCCCGTCGCGTTTCGCGGCCAGACACTAGGAAGGAAGGCCTGCGCTGACCAGTTCCGCGCGGCCGCAATTCTGTCCCGTCCCCGCAATGTCGTGCAGCGACTGTTCGAAATGCGGGGCGTCGTTAACGCGCGGTCTCCGGTTGCCGGACACGCGTTGCCGGGCGATGCGACCGAGCCGCCTCGACGGCGTGCGCACCGCGCCCGGCCGCCGTTGGGCGCGTCCCTAGCCCAGGACCGACAGAGCGGCCGCGAGGTCGGCGACCAGATCGTCCGGGTGCTCGATCCCGATCGACACCCGGATGGTCGCGTCCGTGATCCCGAGCCGGTCGCGCACCGCCTTCGGCACGCCGGAATGGGTCGTGGAGGCCGGGTGGCTGGCGAGCGACTCGGTTCCGCCCAGGCTGACGGCGAGCTTGAACAGCTGGAGGCCGTTGAGAACACGGAACGCCTCGGCCTCGCCGCCGACGATGTCGAACGAGAACGTCGAGCCCGGCGCCGCGCACTGCTTGGCGTAGACCTGTGCCTGCCGCGATCCCGGCTCGAGATGCGCGAGATGGTGGAGCCGCGCCACCTTCGGGTGCGCCGCCAGCATCCCGCCGACGATCTCGCCGTTTCGGTTGGCGGCGCTCATCCGCAGCGACAGGGTCTCGAGCGAGCGCCCGAGCATCCAGCAGGAATGCGGGTCGAGACCGGTCCCGATCGCCGAGCGCAGAAGCCGCACCGGCTTCATCCGCGCCGCCGAGCCGAGGGCGGCGCCGGCGATCAGGTCCGAGTGGCCGCCGACATACTTCGTCAGGGAGTAGACCGAGATGTCGGCGCCCTCGCGCAGCGGGTGCTGGAAGAGGGGCCCGAGCAGGGTGTTGTCACAGACGACGACCGGCGCCTCGCCGCCCTGCCGGGCGCCGATCTCCTCGGCGACCGCCCGGACGAGGCCGAGGTCGACGAGGGTGTTGAGCGGGTTCGAGGGGGTCTCGACCATGACGACGCTGACGCGTCCCGCGCCCGCCGCGCGGTCGGCCGCGGCGCGCACGCTCGCCGGATCGGTGCCGTCGGAGAACCCGAACGGCGCGATGCCGAACCCGGCCAGGGTCTTGGCGATCAGGGTCTCGGTGCCGCCGTACAGGGGTTGCGAGTGCAGGATCGCGTCGCCGGGCCGCGCGAAGGCCAGGATCGTGGTGGCGATCGCCGACATGCCGGAGGAGAAGACCAGCGCGGCCTCGGCCTCCTCGAAGACGGCCAGCCGGTCCTCGACGATCTCGCTGTTCGGGTGATTGAAGCGCGAGTAGACCAACCCCGCCGCCTCGCCGACCGGCGGTTCGCGCCGTCCGGAGACGTAGTCGAAGAAGGCTTTGCCGTGCTCGGCCGAGGTGAACACGAAGGTCGATGTCAGGAAGACCGGCGGCTTCACCGCGCCCTCGGACAGGGCCGGGTCGTAGCCGTAGCCGAGCATCAGCGTCTCGGGACGGAGCGGGCGGTCGCCGAGCGCCTTCCGGTGGTAGCGGTCGTCGGACATGCTGGCCTCGCTCCGACAGGCCCCCAGCCCGGGGCTGGGCAGCCCGGTTGCGCTCTGACTCCGGGATTCCGGACGCGGGAGCATGGCACAGGCAGGGCCGCTACGGAACGTCGCCGCGGTCCCGACGCGCCGCGGCGGAGGGCGGCCTCGGGTCTCAGCCGGACCGCGCCGCGCCGACCGAATCCAGGCGCTCCAGGACGCGGGCGACGTCGGCCGTCGTCATCTTCCACTCGTTCTGGAAGTTGGCCACGACGCCGCGCATGAAGCGCAATTGCAGGCGCTCCGCCTCCGCCGCGTCGCCGAGATGATCCACCAGGATCGCGTAGGCGAGCTGCGAGGGCTCGGGACCCTCGTAGCTCCACTCGAAGCCGTTCCGGGAGTAGCACTTGGCCTCCGCCCGATCCGGCAGCGGCGCCCCGTTCACCGTGACGACGATCCCGTCGATCGTCCGGTCCCCGGCATAGACCTTGTCCATCACCGAGCCTCCCGGATCCGGTGGCGCGGGGTGCGGCCGTCGGAGCGGTTGCGCATCACCTCGGGGAAGATCCAGAGGCTGACCACCATGAACGGGCCGAGGAAGGCCACGGCCCAGCGCGGCCCGGTCTGGCCGAGATGGCCCATGTAGAACCAGCCGGCGAGCGCCGCGAGCGCGACGGCGACCGACAGGCCGAACTTGATCGGAAACGGCATGGGATCCCTCCCGGATCGCGCGTGCGGGTCAGAGGACGAAGACGGTGCCGACCTGCTGCAGCAGGCCGAGGGCGCCGCAGAGGGCGGCGAGCACGATCGCCAGGCCCGCGACGCCGTCGCGCCAGCGCTGGGGCCAGACGTTGAACAGGCCGGGTGCGAACAGGATGGCGAAGCCGCCCACGATCACGAGGCTCGACCAGCGGAGTTCGGCGGCTCCGTAGGCGAGCATCCCGCCGGTCAGCGCCGCGAGCAGGAGGACGTTGGCCGCGATCAGCGCGAGGCCGAGGGGGCGCGCCCTCAGGTCGGGGCGGGTCTCCAGCGGGAACATCCCAGCCAGCACGTAGAAGCCGGTGCAGGCGACCCCGGCGAAGAGGGCGAACCACGCGAGCGCGGCGACGTTCGGTTCGATCATGTCCATGGCGGCGTTCCGGGCTGCTCGTCAGTCTAGGCGGCGGGTCACTTGGCGGGTCACTCGGCGGCCTGCATGGCCCGGGGCTCGGTGGCACCGGGCGTGCGCGCGGTCTTGCGCATGTCGGTCTTCACGTGGCGCGTGTCGTAGCCGTTGAAGAGCGTTCCGATGAGACCGCGGTTCAGGTCCGAGGTGCCGAACAGCCAGTCCATGATCGGGAAGGTCAGGTTCATGTTCCGCTCCATCATGATCGACTGGTCGTGATGGGCCGTGTGGTGCCGCCGGTTCGTGTTGATGAACGGCATGTTGCGGACGAACCAGTTCTCCTCGACGTGGCAGCAGAAGTGCATGAACTCGTAGATCATATAGATGCTGGTCGTCGTGGTGATGAACAACCACCCGACATTGGGCGTGAAGATATTGCCGAGCACGACGGCGCCGGGGATCGACATCAGCGTGAACGTCGCCAGCGCGTAGGGCGGGAAGAACGTCACCCGGTAGTCCCGGTGGTCGGCGAAGCGCATCTCGTGGTCGGTGAAGAACTGGTGATGCTGCAGCGTGTGCCGATTGTAGACGGCCCGCCCGATCGGATTGCTCTGCGGCCGGTGCATCACGTAGCGGTGGAGCCACCACTCGAAGAAATTGCAGAACAGGAACACGACCGGGACCGTCGCGAGCTCGATCCAGCTCGGCGCGTGGATGTTCGAGACGTAGATGTACAGGGCCGTGAGGCCGATCGTGTAGATGATCGCGATGTGCAGGACGCCGTTGTACCAGCCGGCCACGCGCTGGCGGTAATTGGCGCGGTAGTTCCGCTGCCGCTCGCTCATGCGGGTGTTGGCGAGTTCCATGATGCGCCTCCTCGCTGGAATGGGGGTTGACGACGCGCGCCCACCCGAGATCTGTCGGATTAGAGATACCGTTGATATATCAGTTGTCAACCTGACCGGGCGGCGGCGACGGCGCCACCGTCCGGTCGGGGCCGGTCCGGTCAGTGCGAGATGGCTTCCAGGGACTTGCCCTTGGTCTCGATGCCGAGGAGCCCGACGCTCGCGGCGGCGATGACGAACGAGCCGGCGCCCAGGGCGAAGACGCCGCCGTGGCCGAGCACCGGCAGGATCAGGCCGATCGCGAAGGGCCCGATGAGCGAGCCGACGCGGCCGATGGCCGAGGCGCAGCCGGCCCCGGTGGCGCGCGCCCGCGTCGGGTAGAGTTCGGGCGTGTAGGCGTAGAGCACCGACCACATGCCGAACAGGAAGAACTGCATCATCAGCCCGTAGGCGATGAGCCAGCCGAACGACGGCGAGTGACCGTACAGGTAGGCGGCGACGGCGCTGCCCAGGAGCATCAGGACCGCGGTGGGCTTTCGGCCCCAGCGCTCGACGAGGATCGCCGAGGCGATGAAGCCCGGCACGCCCGCGAGCGAGATCAGGATCGTGTAGGTGACCGACTTGGCGACGCTGTAGCCGGCCTCCTGCAGGAGCGCGCCGAGCCAGGTGGTGAGGCCGTAGAAGCCCAGCAGAGCGAAGAACCACGTCAGCCAGATCATCACCGTGCGGCTGGCGTAGCCGGGGCTCCAGAGTTCGAGGAACGAGAAGCGCCGCTCGCCCCGCGCCGGCTCGGGCAGGACGGTCGGCTCCGGAAGCGGACGCCCGTCGAGGCGCAGGGCGACCTGCCGCTCGATCTGCGCCATCACCCGGTCCGCCTCCGCGTGACGGCCGCGGTCGGCGAGCCAGCGGGGCGATTCCGGCACGAGGAAGCGGATCACGAACAGGAACAGCGCCGGCACGGCCTGCGCGAGGAAGACAGCGCGCCAGTCGAAATAGCTGAGCAGCACGTAGCTGAGGCAGCCGGCCGCGATGAAGCCGAGCGGCCAGAACCCTTCCATGATGGCGAGGTAGCGGCCGCGCTTGGCGGTCGGCAGGAACTCCGAGACGATGGCGAGCGCCACCGGGAACTCCATGCCCATGCCGAAGCCGAGCAGCAGGCGGGCATAGCCCAGCATCGTCGCGTCCGGGGCGTAGGCGCACCAGAGGCTGCCGAGCCCCCAGAACACCATGCTGATCTGGAAGACCACCTTCCGCCCGAACCGGTCGGCGAGCATGCCCGACAGGGCCGCGCCCGCGAACATGCCGATGAAGCTCATGCTCGAGAGCAGTCCCGCCTGGGCGGTCGTCAGGCCGAACTCGGTCTTGATCGACCCGAGGAGGAAGGTGAGCGAGCCGAGATCGATCGAATCGAAGAACCACGCCGTGGCGATGATGAGGAAGATGTTGCGCTGGAAGGCGGTCATCGGCAGCCGCTCGAGGCGCGCCGCGATCAGCGCGCCCGACCCGACCGCGGCGCGAGCGGTGGCGTCCGCGGTCGCCCGATCCGGCAGCACGTCGCCGGCGGAAATCGCTACAGGCCCTGCCATGGCTCAACCTCCCTCGCAGTTATATGCGGCGAGTCGTCATGCAGGATATTACTAAGATGCGCAAGATATATCAGACGTATGCCCTTGCGCGGTGCGCGGGCCCGCCCCATGCACGCGGATGGCGGCGTGGTGTGCGGGCCCGGCCGTGGCGGGGGTGTCGTCCATGAACTTCGTGACCGGGAAGACGACGTCCGTCCGCGCCGCCGAGCCGGGCCGCAAGCGAGCGCGGAAGGCCGTGAAAGGGGCGTCCCAGGAGGTGTCCCAGGAGGCCGCCCAGGAGGCACCCCATGCGGCGGGCGGCAACGACGATCTTCCCGACCTGACGCTGACCGACCGGGCCTACCAGCAGCTGGAAGAGATGATCACGACCCTGGTGCTCCCGCCCGGCCTCGTGCTCGGCGAGCAGAACCTGGTCCAACGGCTCGGGATCGGGCGGACCCCGATCCGGGAAGCCCTTCAGCGCCTCGCGCGCGACGGGCTCGTCGTGGTCATGCCGCGGCGCGGCATCCTGGTGTCGGACATCAACGTGCGCTCGCAGCTGCGGCTCCTGGAGACGCGGCGCGTCCTGGAGCGCCTGATCGCCCGCCTCGCCGCGGAGCGATCCACCCGCGAGGAGCGCGAGGTCTTCGCGGGGCTCGCGCAGGACATGCGCGACGCGGCCGCGGCGTCGGACGATCTGGCATTCATGCGCCTCGACCGGCAGTTCAACGAGCTGATCGCGACGGCCTCGCGCAACGAGTTCGCCGTGCGCTCGCTGGAGAGCATGGCGGGCCTGTCGCGGCGGTTCTGGTACCAGCACTACAAGCAGGCGGCCGATCTGCCGCTGACCGCCAACCTCCACGCGGACGTCTGCGAGGCGGTCGCGCGTCGCGACGTCGAGGCTGCCGGCGCCGCGTCGGACAGGCTCGTCGACTACATCGAGAGCTTCGCCCGCAAGACGTTGGATCTCTGAGGTCGCGCGACGGGACCCGTGTCGGGCGGTCGGCGCGGCGGTCAGTCAGGGGAGGGGCGGGCGGCGGCCGGCGATCCGGTCCCGGCCGCCCCTCTGTCGTGACCCCTACGGCGCGACGCGCGCGGAGTCTCCGAGGCGGGGTGCTTCCGGCGAGCCGGTCACGCGGGGGCTCCCAGAGCGACCGGCTGGGTCGCGCGGCGGTAGATCAGGAGCGTGGCGACGAGGCCGCACGCCCCGCCGAAGGCCATCCACAGCCCGGGGGCCGCGCGGTTGCCCGTGGCCTCGATGAGCCACGTGGAGACGAGGGGCGTGAAGCCGCCGAGGAGCGCCGTCGCCAGCGAGTAGGCGAGGGAGAAGCCGGCCGTGCGCACGCTCGCCGGGATCACCTCGGTCAGCGCGACCACCATCGCGCCGTTGTAGCTGCCGTACAGGAAGGACAGCCACAGGAGGGCGATCAGCATGTTCCCGAAGCTCGGGTTGGCCACGAGCCAGCCCAGCACCGGGTAGGCGGTGAGCAGGGTCAGCGCCGAGAACACCAGCAGGAGCGGCTTGCGCCCGATCCGGTCGGACAGGGCCCCCATGACCGGCAGCCAGAACAGGTTCGACAGCGCGGTGCAGAAGGTCACGAGAAGGCTGTCGGTGTCGGACAGCTTGAGCACGGCCTTGCCGAAGGTCGGGGTGTAGACGGTGATCGTGTAGAACGAGATCGTGGTCATGCCGACGAGCAGCATGCCGAGCAGCACGATCTGCCAGTTGCTGGCGAGCGAGCCGAACACCTCCTTCATGGAGGGGCGGTGCTTGCGCTTCAGGAACTCCTCCGTCTCCTCCAGCGACCGCCGGATGTAGAACAGGAACGGCACGATCGCGCAGCCGATGAAGAACGGGATCCGCCAGCCCCAGTCGTTCATGTCGGCGAGCGAGAGGGCGTGGTTGAGGATGTAGCCGATCACGGCGGCGAACATGACCGCGACCTGCTGGCTGCCGGATTGCCAGGACACGTAGAAGCCCTTGTTGCCGGGGGTGGCCATCTCCGACAGGTAGACGGAGACGCCGCCGAGCTCGACGCCGGCCGAGAAGCCCTGCAGCAGGCGCCCGACGAGGACCAGGAAGGGCGCGAACAGGCCGATCGTGCCGTAGCCGGGGACGAAGGCGATCAGGATCGTGCCGGCCGCCATGATGCCGAGCGTGACGATCAGCCCCTTCCGGCGGCCGATACTGTCCACGTAGGCGCCGAGGAAGATCGCGCCGAGGGGCCGCATCAGGAAGCCGGCGCCGAACGTCACGAAGGTCAGCATCAGCGAGGCGAACTCGTTGCCGACCGGGAAGAAGGTCTTGGAGATGTAGGTGGCGTAGAAGCCGAACAGGAAGAAGTCGAACATCTCCAGGAAGTTGCCGCTGGTCACGCGCAGGACCGTGGCGACTTTGGAACTCGACGGATGGGCCTGTATCATTGCTGTCTCCCTCAGGCGCCGGAGCGGTCGCAACCGCACGAGGGAAGCGTCGGTTCTGAACGGCTGACGATCGCTCGTGGCGATCGGGCTGCAGCCGCAAACCAATCCTCCCATGTATTCGCGCCGACTTCGCAGCGCTTGACGCCGCTATACGCCGGTCAACCTGTCACGAAGCTGTCGCGGGACCCGGCCTCAGCGGCCTTCCATGGCGCGCCGCCAGCGCCGCAGCATGCGGGCGTGCCGGATCTGGTCGAGATTGGCCAGCAGCTCCGGCCCGACCGGGACCGGCCGCAGGGCCGGGGCGGACGCGACCGGGTCGTCGGCCCGGCGGGCATCCGTCCGGGCCGGCGTGAGCGACCGGGCGGCGAGCCGCGCCTGCCCCTCGCGGGAGAGCATGTAGTCGAGGAACATGCGGGCTGCGGCGGGATGCGGCGCGTCCTTCGCGATGAAGGCGATCCGCGAGACGAGGAGCGTGTAGTCCGTGGGCAGCACGAGGCCGATCGCCGGATCGTGCCGGGCCCGCTCGAGGGCGTAGGCGCCGAACACGCCGTAGGCGAGGACGGCCTCGCCCGCGGCGATGCGGTCGAGCATGGTCTCCGTCCGGGTGTAGAGCTTCACGCCGGCCTGCCCGAGGGCGGAGACGAGGTCCCACGTCCGGGGCGTCACGTCCGCGTCCTGCGCGAGGATGAGCGAGCCGACGCCGCTCCGCTCCGGATCGTAGGCGGCGACCTTCCCCTGCCACGTCTCGGGGTGGTCCGTCAGGGCTCGGATCAGGTCGGCGCGGGTCTGGGGAACCTGCTCCGGCGGGAGGAGCGTCCTGTTGTAGGCGATGGCGATCGGCTCGGCCGTGACGCCGAACGCCTCGTTGCGCCACACGGCCCAGGCCGGCAGGGCGGCCGCCTCGGGGGACGCGTAGTGGGCGGCGTAGCCGTCGTTCACCAGCTTGATCTGGCGATCCATGGCGGAACTCCACACGATGTCCGCCTCGACCGCGCCGGCCGCGGCCTCCTCCACGAAGCCGTCGTACAGGGTCGCGGAATTCATCTTGGTGTAGGAGACCGCCACGCCGGGATGGGCCTCGCGGAAGCCCGCGAGGAGGTCGGCGACCTCGGCCTCGTCGGTCGTCGCCCGCACGACCACGACGGTCGCGCCGCGCGCCGCGGCGGACCCGGTCCCCTCGGCCGCTGGAGACGGTTCGACCTGTGCCGAGGCCGGGCCCGGACCGGCCATCAGCAGCAGGACGAGGCCGACGACAGCGGGAGCGCGCACCAGGATCTGCCCTTCGAGAGCCGCGGGAGTCCCCGCAGCTTCGCCGTGCAGAGACCGGGCGGGAATGCTAGACTCGGAGGACCGCTTCGGCCAACACGATCGATGACGGGAGGAGCATGCGCGTTCTGGTCGTCGAGGACGATGCCGCCCTGGCGCGCGGCCTCGTCGCCGCCCTCCGGCACGGCGGATACGCCGCCGACCACGAGGCGGACGGAGCGGACGCGGTGCAGCTCGCGCTGAGCGAACCCTACAGCCTCATCGTCCTGGACCTCGGCCTGCCGGGCCTGCCGGGCTTCGAGGTCCTCAAGGCCGTCCGGGCGGCCGGCTCGACCGTTCCGGTCATGATCCTGACCGCGCGCGACGCCATCAGCGACCGCGTCCGCGGGCTCGATCTCGGGGCGGACGATTACCTGCTCAAGCCGTTCGACCTCGCCGAGTTCGAGGCGCGGGTGCGGGCGCTCGTCCGCCGCGGGCAGGCGGTGCCGAACCCGGTCCTGCGCTGCGGCGCGCTGGAGCTCGACCGGGCCGCGGGCACCGTGACCCTCGGCGGGTCGCCCGTCGCGCTGCGCCGCCGGGAACTCGCCGTCCTGACCATCCTGATGACGCGCGCCGGGAAACCCGTCCCGAAGGAACGGCTCAGCGCCGAGATCTTCGGCTTCGACGAGGCGGTCGCCCCGAACGCCCTCGAACTCTACGTCGCCCGCCTGCGGAAGAAGCTGCAGCCGGACGGGCCCGAGATCCGCACGATCCGCGGCCTCGGCTACCTGCTGATGCCGGTGTGACCCCGCCGCGCGCGCCCTCGATCCGGCGGCGCCTGCTCGTCCGCATGCTGCTCCCGGCCCTGGCGCTCGCGCTGCTGCTCGGCTTCGCCGGCGCGCTCGTGATCCGGAACGTCGTGGAGACGACGCACGACCGCCTGCTCGACGGGTCCGTCCTGGCGATCGCCGAGCGGCTAACCGTGGAGGACGGCGAGGTGTCGGTCGACCTGCCCCGCGTCGCCCTCGGGATGCTGGAGAGCCAGGCGCAGGACCGGATCTACTACAGCGTCACCTACGGCGGGGCGCTGGTGACCGGCTATCGCGACCTCCCGGGCCTGGACGTCGACACGCTCCCGCTCGGGGTGACGACCCATCGCGACGGCATCGTCCGCGGGGCGGCCGTGCGGATCGCCGCCCAGGCCCGGCGGGTCTACGGGAGGCCGGACCCGGTCCTCGTGCAGGTCGCCGAGACGCGCGAGGCCCGCCAGGGCCTGGAGCGACGCCTGCTCGCCGGGCTCGCGCTGGCCGAGCTGGGGCTGATGGGCCTGATCGGGGCCCTGTCGTGGTACAGCATCGACAGCAGCCTGAGGCCGCTGACCCGGCTGAGCGACGCGATCGACCGGCGGGCGGTCCCGGGGGCGATCAACCTGCAGCCGCTCGACGTGGCCGGGGTGCCCCGCGAGGCGCTGGCCCCGGTGCTCGCCCTCAACACGCTGCTCGAGCGCCTGGAGCAGGCGATCGCGGGGGAGCGCACCTTCACGTCGGACGCCTCGCACCAGCTGCGGACGCCGCTCGCCGTGCTCAGGATGCACGTGGAACTGCTCCGCAGGCTCACGCCCGGGGAACCGGCCCACGCCGCGGCGATCGACGATATCGACGGAGCCGCGCGGCGCCTGGAACGCCTCCTCGCGCAACTGATCGCGCTCGCCCGCGCCGATGCGGGCGCGGCCGCCACGGACGCCGCCGCGGCGATCGCCGACCTGAACGACATCGCGGCCCGCGTGGTCACGGAGCAGGTGCCCCACGCCCTCGCGCGCGGGGGCGAGATCGTGCTCGATCGCCCCGACGGCGCGGTGCCGGTCGTGGGCGATCCGTTCATCGTCGGCGAGATCCTCACCAATCTCGTGGACAACGCGATCCGCTACAACCGTCCCGAAGGCACCACCGTCGTCCGTGTCCGGCGCACGGAGACCGGCGCCTGCGTGGACGTCGAGGACGAGGGCCCGGGCATACCGCCGGAGGTGCGCGAGAAGGTCTTCGAGCGATTCTACCGTGTCGCGACGCGAGACGGTCCTGACGGCAGCGGCCTCGGGCTCGCGATCGTCCGAGCCCTCGCGGACCGGATCGGCGGGGCGGTCACGCTCGGTTCCCGCGCAGGCGTATCGGGACTGGTCGCGCGGGCGAGCTTCCGCGCGCCGTAGTCGCTGCACGGGACGACGGTCCGGTGCGTTCGGCCTTGTCCGGCCGTCCGATCCGGGTCGCCTTCGCCGTGGTTGCCGGCTCGGATCTGCGCCGGCCTGCTCTCGTGCCCGGCCGGAACAGGCCGACGCCCTACGGTAAGCTGAAGCCGGCGGGGAGCTGCGCACCTGCGTGCCGGCGTCTCGGACACGTCATCCGACGTCGACACTTGAAAGATACCGCACGGTAGGTATCTTCGAGGCGGGGACGATTCCCGTCACTCCTGGGAAGGGGCCATGGCGACCGCCTATCATCGCAAGAAGCGGCCCGAGCTCGTCCGGCGCGCGCTGCTCGATTGCGCAGCCAAGCTCGCCCTTGAACAGGGCCTGTCCGCCGTCACCGTGCAGGCGGTCTGCCACGCCGCCGGGGTGACCAAAGGGGCCCTGTTCCACCACTTCCCGAGCAAGCAGGCCCTGGTCGAGGGCGTCGTCGCCGACCTGATCGCGCAGCTCGACGCGGAGATCGACGCGGCGATGGCGAAGGATCCCCGGCCGTACGGCCGGTACACCCGCGCCTACGTCGACATCACGCTGCACGACCCGATGATGACCGAGGGCAGCCAGTGGGCCGCTCTCCACATCTCGATCCTCGCCGAGCCGCCCCTGCGCCGCATGGTGTCGGCCTGGTTCGCGGAGCGCCTGCACCGCCACCGCGACACCGACGGGAGCGCCGACCTCGAGTTCGTCCGGCTCGCCGCCGACGGCGCGTGGCTCGCCTACCTCGTGCGCGAGAAGCCGAGCGACCCGGTCCCCGCCCTCGACGCGCTCCGCGACCGCCTCGTCGCGATGACATTGGCTGAACCGTCCGCGCACCCGGGCGGCGACCGGGACTGAGCCATGGGATCGACCTCGATGGATGGGTTCGCCCCCGCCCGCGGCGCGGACGGGCCGGGCGATGCCGCGGAATACGGCGACCTGGCCGCGCGGCACGTCTCCGTCGCTCGGATCCTCACCCTGTTCCGCCCCTACGCGAGCCGGATCGCGCTCGTCATCGGGCTGATCGCGCTTGCCTCCGCCGCGGGGCTCGCCGCCCCGTTCCTGCTCCGCGAGATCGTCGACGTCGCGCTGCCGCGTGCCGACCTCGGACTGCTCGGCCGGCTCGCCGCCGGCATGGTCGGCCTCGCCGCGCTCGGGGCGGGCATCGGCGTGCTGCAGGCCCTCGTCACCGCGAAGGTCGGGCAGGCCCTCATGCACGACCTCCGGGTCCGCGTGTACGCGCACCTGCAGTCGCTTCCGCTCGGGTTCTTCACGGCGACCCGCTCCGGCGACATCCAGTCCCGCATCGCGAGCGACATCGGCGCCCTCCAGGCGCTGGTCACCCACACGGCGGGTGAGGCCACGCGCAACGCCAGCGCGGTGGTGATGACCGCCGCGGCCATGCTGCTGCTGGAATGGCGGCTCGCCCTGTTCTCGTTCCTGGTCCTGCCGCCGGCGACCTGGATCAGTGTCCGCGTCGGCCGGCTGCGCGAGGAGACAACCTACGCGCAGCAGGAACGCATCGCCGAGATGACGTCCGCGGTGCAGGAATCCCTCTCGGTCTCCGGCATCGTCCTCGCCCGCACGATGGGCCGCGTCCCCCATCTCGCGGAGCGCTTCGCGCGGGCCTCGCGCGCGGTGGCGAACCTGGAGGTCCGGTCCCACACGGCCGGGCAGTGGCAGTGGTCGGTCATCGACCTCGTGCTGCAAGCCCTGCCGGCCCTGACCCTGTTCCTCGGCGGCTGGATGGCGGGCGCCGGGACGACCATGACCATCGGCACCCTCGTCGCGATGATCGCGCTGCAGGAGCAGATGCTGTTCCCGCTGGAAGAGGTCCTGCGCACGGGCGTCGAGGCCCGGAAGACGCGGGCCCTGTTCGCGCGCATCTTCGAGTACCTCGACAAGCCGGTCGGCATCACCGAGCGGCCCGACCCCGTCACCCTCGACCCCGCCGAGGTCGCCGGCCACGTGCGCCTCGACGGCGTGACGTTCTCCTACGACCGAGCCGGCCCCGCCACGATCGCCGGCGTCACGCTCGATATCCCGGCCGGGTCGCACACCGCCATCGTCGGCGCGACCGGCTCGGGCAAGTCCACCCTCGGCCATCTCCTGGCCCGGCTCTACGACGTCGATGGCGGCGCCGTGCTCTACGACGGCGTCGACGTGCGCGACCTGAGTCTCGCCTCCCTCTCCCAGGTGCTCGGGGTCGTGACGCAGGACCCGTTCCTCCTCCATGCCAGCGTGGCCGAGAACCTGCTCTTCGCCCGGCCGGATGCGACGGTCGCGGAGATGGTCGCGGCGGCCCGGACGGCCCAGTTGCACGACATGGTCGCCGCCCTGCCGGACGGGTACGACACGCTGGTGGGCGAGCGCGGGCACCGCTTCTCGGGCGGCGAGCGGCAGCGCCTCTCGCTGGCACGGACCATCCTGCGCGACCCGCGCGTGCTGCTGCTCGACGAGGCGACGAGCGCCCTCGACACGGCGACGGAGCGGGCGATGGTCGAGGCCCTTGCCCGTCCAGGCAAGCCCCGCACGACCATCACCGTCGCCCACCGCCTCTCGACCGTCCGCCGGGCCGACCAGATCGTCGTGCTCGATCGGGGGCGCGTGGTCGAATGCGGCACGCACGAAGCCCTGCTCGCCCGCGGAGGCGCCTACGCGCGCCTCGTGCGCAAGGCGGCCTGACGACCACGATTCCAGGACGGATCTCCATGCCTTCACACGCACCGGCCCGGCGGTCGCCGACCCTCGCCGCCCTCGGCCTCGTCGCGGCGCTCGCCCTGCAGGGCTGCAAGCCCGGGGCGGACGGTCAGGCACCGGGCGGTCCCGGATCGGCGGGCTCGCCGCCCGACGTCTCGACCGCTCGAGCCGAGCCCGGGACGGTGCCCCGCACCCTCGACCTGCCGGGTCGCCTCACCTCCACGCGGGTCGCCGAGGTCCGGGCCCAGGTCGCCGGCATCATCCAGGAGCGCGCTTTCGAGGAAGGCAGCCTCGTCCGGAAGGGCGATGTCCTCTTCCGCATCGACCCCGCCGTCTACCGGGCCGAGGTCGATGCCAAGTCCGCGGCCCTCGACCGGGCCGAGGCCACGCGGGTGCAGGCGCTGAAGCAATCCGAGCGCACCGAGACCCTTCTGGAGCGTCAGGCAGCCAGCACCGCCCAGCACGACCTCACGATCGCCGCCCTGCGCCAAGCCGAGGCCGACGTCGCGAGCGCGAAGGCGCAGCTCGCCCGCGCCCGGATCGACCTCGACTACGCGACCGTGCGCGCGCCCATCGCCGGCCGCATCGGCCGGGCCCTCGTCACGGAGGGCGCCCTCGTGGGCCAGGGCGAGGCGACCAAGCTCGCGCTGATCCAGCAGGTCGATCCGATCTTCGCCGATTTCAATGCCCCCGCGGCCGATCCGGGCCGGCTGGCGGAGCGGGCCACGGGCAAGGAGGAGACGGCGGTCCGCCTCGTCTCGCCCGACGGCGCGCTCCACGCCGATGCCGGGCGTCTGCTGTTCACGGATGTGAGCGTCGACCCCGGCACCGGGCAGGTGTCGCTCAGGGCCACGTTCCCGAACCCGAAGGTCGTCCTGCTGCCGGGCACCTATGTCCGTATCCGCCTCGCGCAGGGGACGGTGCCGGGCGCGGTCGTCGTCCCGGCACAGGCCATCCAGCGGTCGAGCGCCGGCGTCGCGCAGGTCTTCGTGGTCGGGGAGGACAGGATTGTCGCGCTGCGCCCCGTGCGGGCGGGGGCGCTGACGGATGCGGGCTGGATCGTCGAGGACGGGCTCAAGGCCGGCGAGACCGTCGTGGTCGAGGGTTTCCAGCGGATACAGCCCGGCATGGCGGTGAACCCGGCGCCCTGGCAGGGCCCCCGGACGTCCTCCGCCTCCGCGAAGCCCTGACCGCGCCGGGACCGCACCATGACCCGCTTCTTCATCGCGCGCCCGATCTTCGCCTGGGCGATCTCCATCTTCATCGTGCTGGTGGGGGCGATCTCCCTCGCGTTCCTGCCGGTGTCGCAATACCCGGACGTGGCGCCCGTCACGATCCAGGTGAGCGCGACCTATCCCGGTTCTCCGCCCGAGCGGCTCTACGACGGGGTCACGCGCATCATCGAGGAGGAGCTGAACGGCATCCCCGGGCTGATGTACTTCGAGAGCACCAGCGACACGTCCGGCATGGCGCAGATCATGGCGTCCTTCGCGCCGGGCTCGGACCCGTCGAAGGCGACGGTGGCGGTGCAGAACCGGATCAAGCGCATCGAGGCGCGCCTGCCCCGGGCGGTCACGCAGCAGGGCGTCATCGTCGAGGAGGCCAGCACCAGCTTCCTGCAGTTCGTCACCGTCTCCTCGAAGGACGGCTCCTTGAGCGAGACCGACCTCGGCGACATCGCCGCCCGCCGTCTCCTCGGCGAGTTGCGGCGGGTGCCGGGCGTCGGCCGGGCCACCCTGTTCTCGTCCGAGAAGGCGCTGCGCATCTGGATCGACCCGGTCAAGCTCGTCGGGTTCGGGATGACGCCGGGCGACGTCACGGCCGCGGTGGGTGCGCAGAACGCGCAGGTCGCTTCAGGGACCGTCGGCGCGCAGCCCGCGGCCGAGGGCCAGCGCATCGCCGCGAACGTGCTTGTGAAAGGGCAGCTGACCACGCCCGCCGAGTTCGCGGAGATCGTGCTGCGCGCCAACCCCGACGGGTCGCTCGTGCGCCTGCGCGACGTGGCCGAGGTCGAGTTGGGCGGCCAGTCCTACACGATGCAGACCCGCCTCGACGGGCGCCCGGCCGCCGGCATCGGCATCCAGCTCGCCCCGGGCGCGAACGCGCTCGCGGCCGCCGGCGGCGTCAAGGCGAAGCTCGCCCAGCTCCAGCGCACGCTGCCCGCCAACGTCCGGGTGACGGTGCCCTACGACACCACGCCCTTCGTCGAGGTGTCGATCCGGAAGGTGCTGATGACGCTCGCCGAGGCGATGGCCCTCGTCTTCGCGGTGATGTTCCTGTTCCTGCAGAACGTCCGCTACACCCTCATCCCGACCATCGTGGTGCCGGTGGCGCTGCTCGGCACCTGCGGCGCGCTGCTGCTCGCCGGCTTCTCGATCAACGTGCTGACCATGTTCGGCATGGTGCTGGCCATCGGCATCCTCGTCGACGACGCCATCGTGGTGGTCGAGAACGTCGAGCGCATCATGGGCGAGGAGGGGCTCCCGCCGAGGGAGGCCACCGCCAAGGCGATGGGCCAGATCACCGGCGCCATCGTCGGCATCACCTCGGTGCTGGTCGCGGTGTTCGTGCCGCTCGCCTTCTTCCCCGGCTCGGTCGGGGTGATCTACCGGCAGTTCGCCGTCAGCATGGCGACCTCGATCGCCTTCTCGGCTTTCCTGGCCCTCTCGCTGACGCCCGCGCTCTGCGCCACGCTGCTGAAGCCGGTCGAGAAGGGCCACCATCATGCCAAGGGCGGCTTCTTCGGCTGGTTCAACCGCCGCTTCCACGCCGGCACGGGGGCCTACCGGTCCGGCGTGGCGGGCGTGCTGCGCCGGCCCGTTCGGGCGCTCCTGGTGTACGGCCTCCTCGTGGCCGCGCTCGGCTGGGGCTACTGGCGCATGCCGTCGAGCTTCCTGCCCATCGAGGACCAGGGCTACGTCATCGTCGACGCGCAGACCCCGCCGGAATCCGCCACCGGCCGCACGCTCGACGTGGCCAAGCGCATCGAGGAGCACTTCGCCAAGGAGCCCGGCATCGACAGCCAGACGCTGCTCCTCGGGTTCGGCTTCTCGGGCCAGGGGCAGAACGCGGCCATCAACTTCGTCGGACTGAAGCCCTGGGGCGAGCGCGGGCCGCAGGACAGCGCCGACGCCATCACGGCCCGCGCCAACGCCGCCCTCGGCGGCCTGCCCGACGCCATCGCCATGTCGCTCTCGCCGCCGGCCATCGACTCGCTCGGCAATTCGAGCGGCTTCGCCTTCCGCCTCCAGGACAAGGCGCAGCAGGGCCACGCGGCGCTGGCGGCCGCGCGCGACCAGCTCGTCAAGGCGGTGTCCCAGAGCCCGATCCTGCAGGGCGTCTACGTCGAGGGCCTGCCGACCGCGCCGCAGATCGAGCTCGTCCTCGACCGGCAGAAGGCCAGCGCGCTGGGTGTCACCTTCGCCGACATCAACGACGCCCTCTCCACGAGCCTGGGTTCGGCCTACGTCAACGACTTCCCGAACCAGGCGCGGATGCAGCGGGTGATCGTCCAGGCCGAGGCGGCCCGGCGCATGAAGGCGGAGGATCTGCTCGATCTGAACGTCCGCAACGCCAAGGGGCAGATGGTGCCGTTCCAGTCCTTCGCCCGGGTGCAATGGACGATGGGCCCGTCGCAGGTCGTGGGCTTCAACGGCTACCCGAGCATCAAGATCTCCGGCAGCGCCGCCCCCGGCTACGCCAGCGGCGACGCCATGGCCGAGATGGAGCGGCTGGCAGGGCAGTTGCCGCCGGGCTTCGACTTCGCCTGGACCGGGCAATCGCTGCAGGAGAAGCTGTCGGGCTCCCAGGCGGTCTATCTGCTGGCGCTGGCGCTGTTCTGCGTTTTCCTCTGCCTCGCCGCGCTCTACGAGAGCTGGTCGATCCCCCTCGCCGTGCTGCTCGTGGTGCCGACCGGCGTGGTCGGCGCGGTCTTCGCGATGCTGATGCGGGACATGCCGAACGACGTCTACTTCAAGGTCGGCCTGATCACGGTGATCGGCCTGACCGCGAAGAACGCCATCCTGATCATCGAGGTGGCCAAGGACTTCGTGGCCAGGGGCGTGCCCGTCCGGGAGGCGGCGCTGGAGGCGTGCGAGCTGCGCTTCCGGCCCATCGTCATGACCTCGTTCGCCTTCATCCTCGGCGTCGTGCCGCTCGCCGTCGCGACGGGGGCCAGCATGAACAGCCAGCGCGCCATCGGCACGGGCGTGCTCGGCGGCATGGTCACCGCGACGGTGCTCGCCGTCTTCGTCACGCCGCTCTTCTACGTCCTGATCGCGCGGGTCTTCGGTTCCGCGGCGGCCGGCCAGCCGGAGGCCGGTCCCGTCCGGCGCGGCATCCCGGTGCCCTGAGGGTGCTCGTCCTTGCCAGGGGCGCGGCGGGACATCCCTTCGCTGACGCGAGCCGCGCAGCCGCAGGTGACCGACGGGGTCGGGTGGGCTTCCGCGGGTCCGCTTCGGGAACGGCACTCCGGAAAAGATGCCCTTCGCCGCTTGCAGATTTCCCGACCGAGAGCCGGAGGGCTCTCAGGGCGCTTGATCTATTGGCGCCCATGTTGTACCGAACGGTACAACATGGTTCTGAGAGGTGATCCCGATGTCCCGACCCCCGCTTCCCCCGTTCACCGAGGAATCCGCGATCCAGAAGGTGCGTCTTGCCGAGGATGGCTGGAACACGCGCGATGCGGCCAAGGTCGCGCAGGCCTATACGCCCGACACGCGCTGGCGGAACCGCGTCGAGTTCGCGACCAATCGCGAGGAGGCGCAAGCTTTCCTCACTCGGAAGTGGAACAAGGAGCACGAATACAGACTGATCAAGCAGTTGTGGGCCTTCGCCGGCAACCGTATCGCGGTGCGCTATGCCTACGAGTATCGCGACGACGGCGGGCACTGGTTCCGCGCCTACGGCAATGAGAACTGGGAGTTCGCCGAAGACGGATTGATGGCGCACCGTCATGCCAGCATCAACGAGATGCCGATCACCGAGGCGGAACGGAAGTTCCGTTGGCCGCTCGGGCGCAGACCCGACGATCACCCCTCGCTGAGTGACCTGGGCCTTTGAGCACGAAGCGCGTCCTCACCGAACGGGCCGGTGCCGTGCCGGCACTCGCGGAAGCGTTCCGCGAGCACGGGTTCGAGGGCGCGAGCCTGTCGGTGCTGTCGAAGGCGACCGGCCTCGGCAAGGGCAGCCTCTACAACTTCTTTCCCGGCGGGAAGGAAGAGATGATGGAGGCGGTTCTCGCCGACATAGACGCTTGGTTCGAGAAGGTCATCTTCTCGACGTTGGAGCATGCGCGCGATCCGACAGCGGCCGTCACGTCCATGATCGACGATGTGACGGAATACTTCCGATCCGGCAGGAGAGTCTGTCTCGTCGGCTGCATTGGCCTGAATGCCTCCGGAGCCGTTTTCGCGGAGCGGATAAGGAGCTACTTCGCGCGCTGGATATCGGCTCTGGCCCGGTGCCTGAGAGCCGGCGGCGTTCACGAACCGCAAGCCACGCAACTCGCTGAGGAGGCGGTTTCGGGGATACAGGGCGCGATCGTGCTGGCGCGAGCCTTAGAGGACGACGCCGTCTTTCTCCGGGTGGTTCACCGACAGCGTTCCGTCTTGATCGATGCAATCGCCAATCCTAGTGCAGAGTGATAGAGGTCTGATCATTCGCAGTGGCCTGCCATGACAATTACCCATTCAACGATCGGTCTGAATTGTAACACTTGAAGTTCGCGACGAATTGTTCGCCCGATCAAGTGTGCCCGGCGACGATCCGTCTCCACCGCGATCAAGTCCGCATTTCTCGTCGTGCACCTGGCTGGGCAAATGAGACGGTGACACGGCTGCTTGCATCCGAATGTCCGGTTCGGGGATGCCGCTGAACAGGCCGGAATGGCTGGGCTGGATCGCGAGGCGTCCGTCCTCTCTTCCGGCAGCCGGCCTTCCGAGCCGATCACGGCTTCCGCCAGCATCGGCCGCCGCAGACCGCCTGCGCGAGCGTCTCCGACGGGTGAATCTCTGCCGTTCCGTTTCCGAGCTGCAGGGGCATCGGAGCGGACGACTTCGTTCCGCAGGCGCCCCGATCTTCCGAAATCTCGGGGATGGCCGCGGTCGCCATCTGCCCGGCTCGATCGGGCCGACGTCCAGGCCGCACGGAGCCGTGTCGCGGCTCGCAACCTGAACCAAACTGTCTCGGGAAATCCGGCGTGGTAAAGCGATCGCGGCCGCCGGGTGCCGGTCCCTCGATCGACTCGACAGCCGACCGATATTTACCAAGCCGTTCGATGTCCTGGGAAGCTCCGGGGTCAGGTTGCGTAGTTGTCTTGATACTCAACCACAGGCTGCATAATCTGCGGCTATGCGCGCCACATCCGCCATTGGCCTCGCCTCCGTGTTGCTCTCTGCGGGGTCCGCCGTCGCCTTCGCCCCCTCGCTGTTTTCGGCGGGACCGGCCGCCGTAGCCCAGCTGTGTACGGAGAGTGCAGGGACCGTCTCTTGTGCGAACGGTTATGCGGGCTTCCGAGGCCCCTCGGGGAAGCTCTGGATTGGCAAAGATCGCCGGGGGACCGTGATCGTCAGCATCGATGATCGTCGGAACGATCAGGAGCCATCCCGGCGCGAGCAGGATCACGGACGCTTCGTCCTCGAGCAGGCGTGGTGAGGCTCGGATCTTTCGCCCGTCGCCGCTGCCGTGCAGTTGAGACCCGGGTCGTGGCGTGACGGGCGGTGGCTCTCTCGGAGCGCCGCCAGTGACGAGGGCGCGAACCGGAAACTTGGTAAGGCCGTGGGCGCCTCACGCCTTGTCGGAGGCTGATCCAGCAGATCGCGCATCCTGCGGATCGATGGGTCAGGGCTGACGAGCGAGCTCCGGACGGGACCGATCGAGAGGATGGGCTGGCGACCCGTCGCAGACGGTCGAGACGTTCCGGCCCGTAAGCGAGCCGCGGCCGTACAGGGTCAGGTTTCCCCACGCTCCAACAGCAGGCGGTAATCGGCCAGAGTCATTGTCCCGGTGTCGCGCGGGTCGATCGCTCGCCGATCGCGGTCAGGCAGGACATCCGCAAACAGATCGATCCTCTTCCAGGCCGGGAGCTCGCCCGCTCGTGCCCGCCCCGGCACGAAGCCTGACGTAGCCTCCCGACGGTACCGGTGGATGTAGCGCGGGCAGTTCACGAACACCTCGGCGATGTCGATCTTGAGCACCAGCTCGGCGCCAGGATGACGTTCCAGGTCCCTCGCGTCGCTGGCGATCCGCGCCGTGCCGTGGAGGCGCAGGCGGTGCGGCGTCTCGAAGTCGATGAACAGCAGGCCGAGCTTCGGGTTGGCCGCGAGATTCCCGGCCGTGAGGTACATGCCGTTGCCGTCGTAGCTCGGCAGCTCGATGACGCGCGGGCCCGCCACGCGCACGAAGCCCCGCGCACCGCCCTTGTACGAGCAGGTCGGAAATCCCCGATGGTCGACGGAGGTGATGAAGACCAGATCCTGGCGCGCGATGAAGGCCTGCTGGGTCGCGGTGAGTTCGCTCGTGACCGACAGGCTGCGCAGCCGGTTCGCGAGGTTGCCCGTCTCGAACGCCTCTTGGAAGACCCGGTGACGGGGACCGTAGAGGTTGCTGATCGCGCCCAGAGGCGGCGCGAACACGGCCGCGTCGGGTTTCGGCGCGGTGCTCCAGCGCAGGCGTTCGAGGCAGATCGCCCAGGCCGCCCTGTACCGGTCGGCGGTGTCCTGCCGGTCGAGCCGCGTATGAGAGAGCGTCAGCTCGGTCTCGTCGACCCCGAGGGGACGCAGGTCGATCTCGACGCGCGACGGCGGTCCGGCGAGCGGTCCGTCGCCGGCGAAGTGCCACGTCATCGCGAGGCGCCGCGGCGGCACGATCTCCAGGTACTCGCCGGACACCGCGTAGGTGCGCCCGTCCGGATTGCAGCCTTCGAGGCTGAAGCGGCCGCCGACCCGCAGGTCGCAGCTCGCGTCGCGGACCTCGCCGGCCCCCGGCGTGAGCCAGCGGGCGAGGCGGCGCGGGTCGGTGCAGGCCTCGAACACCAGGGCCGCGGCGGCATCGAGCTGCCGGACCAGGGCGATGGCGATCCGCGGGGGGCCGGACGCGGCGTCGGGCGCGGTGTCGGGCGCGGTGTCGGACATGGCGTGGGCGATCCGTCAGGCGATGGCGTCGAGGGCACGGCCCCGCGTCTCGTGCAGGCACAGCGCCGCGACGAGGAAGGCGACGGCGAGGACGGTCAGCGCGTACCAGAGGCCGGCATAGATGTTCCCCGTCGCCGTGAAGGCCGAGAAGGCGATGGCCGGCAGGAATCCGCCGAACCAGCCGCCGACGGCGTAGGGCACGGACAGCGCCGTGGTTCGGATGCGCGTCGGAAACAGCTCGATCATCCAGGCCGCGAGCGGGGCCGAGGCCAGGGCCACGAACACGTTGAGGAGGCTGAGGAGCGCGATCAGCGCCGGCAGGTTCGTCTTGGCCGGATCGGCCCTGGCCGGGTAGCCCGCGGCCGCGACGGCGCTCGACAGGGCTTTGCCGAACTCGGCTGTCCGTGCCCCGAGCGTCGCCTTGTCGAGCCCGGTCCCGTCGAAGGAGGCGAGACTCGCCTCGCCGATCTCGATCCGCACCGGGCTGCCGACCGGCAGATCGCGCGTCGCATAGGGGATGCCGAGCTTGGCCTGTCCGTCGTCAGATGATTTGAGACGATTTGGGACGCTCAGGAAGGGAGGCTTTGGTCCACCTGGGTTGAGAGGTTAGGCAGCCTGCGCGTGGTGGCGCAAGCGGCGGTTCATAAGGGTCTGGCGCTTGATCCGCGCCCGCTCCTGCAGGATGGCCTCGCCGCGGCCGAAGTAGACGTCGACGGGAGTGAGGTCGCCCAGGCTCTCGTGAACCCGAGCTTGGTTGTAAGGCTCGACGAAGGCGGCAACCCGCGCCTCCAGCTCGCCGGGCAGGTCGGCGTGTTCGAGCCGGATGCGGTTCTTGAGCGTCGGGTGCCAAGGCTCGATCTGACCCTGCGTCTGAGGATGGCGGGGCGCACCGCGGATGTGGGTCATGCCCCGGCTGCCGAGCCAGTCGGCGAGATCCCCCGCGACGTAGCTCGGCCCGTTGTCGGAGAGCCGCCGAGGCCGCTGACCACGTGCACGTGGTCGAGCCCGGCGTCTGCCAGCGCGCGGTCGAGCGTGGCGGTGACCTCGCTGGCCTGCATCGTCGCGCACAGCTTCCACGCCACGATGTAGCGCGAGAAGTCATCCAGCACGGTCGAGAGGTCGTACCAGCCTCAGCCGATCACCTTCAGATAGGTGAAGTCAGTCTGCCGGAGTTGAGTGGACGCGGTGGTCTTGTCCCGGAACTCGTCGGCGGCTTTGATCACGATGTCGGCCGGGCTGGTGATCAGGTCCTGGGCCTTGAGCAGGCGGTAGACGCTCGCCTCCGAACGGTCTCTGCCGGCTTCCGAGCCGGCCCGGATGTCTGCTTCATCTACGCTCCTGAGGCTACGATGAACCAGACATCCTCCGTTCGTGAACGGCCTCAATCTGTCGCATGCCTCCCGGCCGCCCCGGGGGCTCGTTCATCGGCGGCATGTCGTCCTGTCCGAGCATGGGCACCCCGACCGGGTCGGGTAGGGGGTCTTGACCCTGGTCCGTGGGACGCGTGGGCGAAGGCGGCGAGAAGCCCGGTTCGCCCCGGTCAAGATTGCCTGGGTTGGCCATCGAAACGCCCTCCGATCAGTGGGACAGCAGGCAGCAGACGGACGCCTGCGCCAGCAGGTCCCGCGTGACCCCGCCGAAGAACCACTCGCGCAGGCGGCTGTAGCCGTAGGCGCCTGTCACGATCAGGTCGGCGTCGAAATCGCGCGTCGCCTTCCGGACGTCGTCGGCGACGGTCCAGCCCGATGGCTTGGCCAGATGCGCGGTCGCGTTTACGTCGTGCAGCGCCAAGTAGCGGGCTACGTCCTCGACCTCGGCCCGGTCGTCGCCGTCCGAGACGCGGAACACCTGCACCGCCTCCGCACGCCTGAGCATGGGCAGGGCGTCAGACACGCCCCGTCGCGTTTGCGGGGTGTTCTTCCAGCCGACCAGCACGCGCCTGGCCTCCAGGTGCTCGACGCCGGCCGGGACTACCAGGACGGGCTTCCCCAACCGCATCAGGACGTCGCCGGCATCGACGGCCATGCCGACCGTCACACCCTCGTCATCCGCGTAGCGCCCGACCACGACGAGGTCCGCCGCCCGCGACTGGCTTTCGAAAAACGAGGCTGGTGGCGCGAGGTCCGAGCGCCACTCGACGCGGTCGTTCAGGCAGGAGGCATGGCGAAAAACCTGCTCGACGCCCGCGAGACGACCCAACGCTGCCTGGCGGATCTCCTCGATGACCATGCCCATGGGCACGGCGGTCTCGCCATAGCCCCGAGGATAGTCCGGTAGGCAGGCGGCGGCGCCGACGAGACGCGCGCCGAGACGATGCGCCAGTTCCGCGGCGAGACGCACCCGCGCCGGCGCGTGACGCCCGTCATCGGCCGCGACCATGATGCTGGCATAGGACATGGTGACCTCCTCGGATCGAATCTCCGGCCGTCACCGTGCGGGGGCATGGACTGACCGGCCTTGACCTGGCTCAAGCCCGCCAGTCCTGGGCCGGGAACAGGAAGCGGTCCTCGTCGGCCAAGAGCGCCGCGAGACCGTCGATGGCCGGCTCCGGATGCAGGATCACGGCGCGTGGGAGCGCCAGCATCGCGTCGCGGAACGGGGCCTTGTCCTCGAAGGCCTGACTGAACGGTTCGCCCCGCAGGACGTCGACGATGCGTGGCGCGATCCCGCCGGCGAGGGAGACGCCGCCCGTGGCCGAGAACACCAGCGCCATGTCGCCCGCGAACCTGCCGAGGAGGCGGGCGAACTGATGGACCGCTTCCCTAGCGACCGGGTCCGACCTCGCGCCTTCGAGGACCTCGGGCGGCGAGCTCCAGCCGACGGCGGCACCGCGCGTCGCCGCGAGGGCCCGCACGAGCCTGACGAGACCCGGACCCGACAGAAGGGTCTCGGCCGTGAGCCTGCCCTCGGCGGCCATCAGGGCCGACCAGGGCATCTTGTCGTCGGGCTCGCAGGGGCCGAACCCGATGTGCCCGGCCTCGGTCGTCTGAATCAGGAGGCGGTCGCCCGCCGGGATCAGGACGGCCGCGCCCAGGCCCGTGCCCGGCCCCAGGACGAGCCGTGGCCCGACCCCTTCGACAGCCGGCCCGATCCGCGCCAATTCGGCCGGGTCGTCCGGGTCGAGGACGGTGACGGCGGCGGCGAGCGGCACGTAATCGTTGACCAGCCGCACCGCTTCCAAGCCGAACGCCTCGCCGATCCCGCCAGGGTCGAATTGCCACGGCGCGTTGGTCAGACGCGTGATGCCAGGCGTAATCCGCCCCGCGACGGCGAGGAAGGCCGAGCGCGGCCGGACCGCGTCCTGTCGGTCGACATAGGCCCGAATGGCGTCGACCGGGCCGGGGAAGCCGGCCGTCGGCACCTTCCGGATCGGGCCTGGACGTCCTCCTGGCTCCGGAAGGATTGTGAAGCGGGCGTAGGTGCCGCCGATATCGGCCAGCAGCACGGGATGCGGCAGCGTCACCCTCAATCCTCCGAGGTGATGCCCGGAGGCGTCGCGGCCGTTCGGGCCTTGAGGCTGAGGATGTAGTCGATGACCGCGTCCATCTCGTCCCGGTCGAGTCGCAGGCTCGGCATCCGCTGGTGATGGCTCTGCAGGAACACCGCGAGCGCCGGACCGGTCGTCGACGGCATGTTGGCGACCCGCAGAAAGGCCGGGCCAGCGAACGCGCCGGACTGCGAGGCGCGGCCGATGACGTGGCACTCGCTGCAGAGCTGCGCGGCGATGGCCCGCCCACGGACGCGATGGTCATCCTCGGGACCGGCGACCGAAGCGCCGATGCAAGCCGCCAGGAGGGCGGCCAGAACGGCCGCGCGGGTGGCGGCCGGCTGAAGCGTCATGGCCGCCTCGCGATGCGGGGCAGTGCAACGGCGGTCGCGATGGCCACGCCACCGAGCGAGACGTGCGCCCAGGTCGCGCCGTCGTTCGCCACGAACCCGAGCGCCCAGGGCGCGACGAGCGTCCAGGCCCCGACGATCAGCACAGCTTTTTCGAGCACCGCCCGGAAGCGGATCTGATTGGCGCCGTAGAGCGTGACGATGAGCAAGCCCGGCACGAGCGCGGACCCGGCCGCGCGGGCATGATCGGTGAACACCAGCACCCACGCCGTCAGCACCAGCGTGACGCCGGCGGCGTGCTGAAGGCCGCCGATCAGGATCTCTTGCGTCCGCCAAGTCGGTGATGACGTGGCCGCGTCGAGTTGAGACATGGTCTGCCTCCCGGATGTCACGCGTGGACCTCGGCGATGATGCAGCCGGGGTCGATGACCTCGTTGACGGGCGCCAGGACCGTGAGGCGGCCGCTGGTCGGCGAGGCGATGTCGTGCAAGGCCTCGCCGATGCGCACGGCCGCCACGGCCTCTCCGGCCCGCACAAGCGCCCCGTCCGCCACGAACCACCGCTCCAGAATGCCTTCGGGCTGCATCCCCGTTGACCAGAGCTCCTCGGCAACATGCACGTCGGCCATGGTCACCTCCGAGATCCCGGCGCCTGGTTCGCGGCGCTCCGGTGAGGAAATGCCGTTCCGTGAGGGACGGCGTTGATCTCGGTCAAAGGCGCCTCAACCCCTGCCCATTAGCGCTAGGCCAAGGACGCGCTCGCCTTATCAGGCAGGCTCGGGCCGCCACGCTCACCCGGGGCCGCGCATGCTCCTCGCCATGACGGCCAGCGTCGTCCTCGTCACGACCACGATCCTGGTGCTCTACGAGACATTGCGGCTGACCTCGGAGCACCTGTCCGAGCTGCCGGTCCCGCCCCGCGCCCGGATCCTCGCCGTGGTGCTGATGACCTTCGTCGGGCACACCGTCGCGGTCTGGATCTACGCCGGCGCCTACTGGCTTCTCGTGCTCCGCCTCGGCGTCGGCGCCTTCGCGGGCGCGCCGGTCACGTCCTTCGAGGACTGCCTGTACTTCTCGGTGGTGGCTTACACCTCGCTCGGCTTCGGCGACCACTTCCCGACCTCCCATACCCGGCTGCTCGCCGGCGTCGAGGCGCTCAACGGCCTGCTCCTGATCGGCTGGTCCGCGTCGTTCACCTACCTGGCGATGGAGCGATACTGGCCGCTGCACGGCAAGGCGCACGCGCATCGAACCGCGCGGACAGGCCACGACAACGGGCCCGAACCGGGTCGGGAACGCCTCTTCCCGCCGGCACCAGGGGCCTGATCGCTTGTCGAGCCTTGCGCTGGATCAAGGCCGCCGCTCCCGCGGGCGCCCACCGTCTCCGCAATATCGCAATACGAGGCGCGCCATGCACAAGTACCTGGTCACCTTCCACAAGGTCGTGCCGGACGACATCGGCCACGAACACACCGCCATCCAGCGGCAGACCGTCGTCTCCGCCCACTCGGAGGCTGCCGCCGCCTGCGCGGCCCAGGCGCTGTACTGTCAGACGGCGGGTATCGTCGACTGGCGCATGCGGGCCGACACCTGCGAGGTGGCCGAGCTCGACGGGCAGGCGGCGTGAGGAGGCGGAAATGAGCCACGGACTCACCGAACCCGTGCGCTGGGAAGGGCGGCAATGGGCCGTCACTGGCTACGGCATCGAGGCGCTCGACGGCATGTACCACATTCCGTTCTCCGAGATCCCGGACGCCGAGGCCGGACGGCCGGAATAGTTGGACGGTCTATGGCGGCGCTACGGGACGGATCGCAACGACCTGGACGCGGCCCTGAGGGTCGCGCGCGCCCTGCGGGGCGAAGAAGCCGGCGTGAAGCCGGCGGCATGAGCAACTCGTCACGTGCCGCGGCCAGGGAGGTCGATGATCCGGAGGTGGCGTGCACCGCCGTCGGTCCCTCGAAGCCGCGCCTACTGCGGGTGCTCGGGCCCGGCCTGATCACCGGCGCCTCCGACGACGATCCCAGCGGCATCGCCACCTACGGCCAGGCCGGGGCGCAGCTCGGCTACGGCCTGTGCTGGACCATGATCTACACCCTGCCGTTGATGGCGGCGGTGCAGATGGTCTCCGCCCGGATCGGGCGGACCACCGGCCATGGCATCGCCGGCGTGCTGCGCGAGCACTACCCGGACAGCCTGCTCCAGGCCGTGGTGTTCCTCCTGCTCACCGCCAACGTCCTGAATCTGGGGGCCGATCTCGGCGCAATGGCGGACGCGCTCGACCTGCTCCTCCCGGGGCCACGCTGGCTCTACGTCGTGCTCTTCGCCGCCGTCTGCGCCTTCATGCAACTCGTCCTGCAGTACACGCGCTACGTCGCCATCCTGAAATGGCTGACGCTCAGCCTGTTCGCCTATCTCGGCGTGGTGATCTTTGCCCGCGTCTCTTGGTGGGATCTCGGCTTGGCCCTGGCGGTACCAAGGGTCGACTTCAGCGGCACCGGCCTGACTACTCTCGTGGCCCTGTTCGGGACCACGATCAGCCCATACCTGTTCTTCTGGCAGGCTGCGGAGGAAGCCGAGGACCTGAACGCCTTCCCGCGCCGGCGCGACCTCCTGCACGCACCCGAGCAGGGTGGCGCCGCGCTCCGCCGCATCGGGGTCGACACGCTCGTCGGCATGGCCTTCTCGAACCTCGTGGCGCTCGCCATCATGGTCACCACCGCCGCCGTGCTGCACCCGCGCGGCATCATCGACATTCAGACCTCGGCCCAGGCCGCGGAGGCGCTCCGCCCGCTGGCCGGCCCGTTGTCCGCGACGGTCTTCGCGCTCGGCATCGTCGGGACCGGACTTCTGGCGGTTCCGGTGCTTGCGGGCTCGGCGGCCTACGCGGTCGGGGAAGCGCGGCGCTGGCCGGTGGGCTTCGGCCGACGCATCCTTGAGGCACGCGCCTTCTACGGGACGGTGGCGCTCGCCACCCTGGTGGGCATGGTCATCAGCCTGGGCGCTGTCGATCCGATCCGGGCGCTCTACTGGAGCGCGGTGGTCAACGGCATCATCGCGGTGCCTGTCATGGCCGTGATGATGCTGGCCGCGTCCCGCTCCGACATCATGGGCACCTTCGCCGTGCGTGGGCCGCTGCGGCTGCTCGGATGGACAGCTACCGCCTGTATGCTGCTCGCTGTCCTGGCCATGTTCGGCACGGTCACGCTGCTTTGACCCAGCGCAAAGCGGACGGATCCGACCGATCCATCCTCGCCCCATCGCAACCGGAAATGGGAATCGGGCGATGGAGAACGGAACGGAGGGGCGGCCGGTCGTGCTGGTCGCCGAGCCGCAGGCGCTGCCGGGCATGTGGCTGGAGGACTCCCTCGCGGACGCCGGCTGTGCGGTGAGCGGCCCCTACGGAACCGGCGGCGATGCTATTGGAAGCCTCGACACGAAACGTCCGGACTTCGCCGTGGTCAGCGTCGACCTGAACGAGGGGCCGTGCTTCCCGCTGGCCTGCGCCCTGCGCCGGAGGGGCATCCCCTTCGCCCTGATTGCCGGGAACGCCCGGGTCCCGAAGGCCTTCGCGGACGTGCCGCTGCTCGGCCGGTTATTCGATGCCCGGGACATGGTCTCCGCCGTGACCGCCGGCTGCGCCGTCCCGGGCTGCCCCCGGGCATGCCCGATGCTGGGTCGTATCACGGCCGGGCAAGAGCTTGCGCTGGATCAATGTCCGACCGCCTGCCGCGCATAGCCTCGGGCTCGGCCAGGCGCGACCTGGACCTCATCGAGGAGACTTACGATGGGCGACAAGCTGATCCGCCAGAACGTCATCGACGAGCTCGACTTCGACCCCAGCATCGACGCCGCCCACATCGGTGTCGCCGTAGAGAATGGCATCGTCACCCTGACTGGTCACGTCGCCAACTATGCGGAACGTGTGACCGCAGAGAAGGCCGCGCAGAAGGTGCGCGGCGTCCGCGGCGTCGTCGAGAAGATCACGGTGCGCTTCGCCGGCGAGACCCCGCCGCGTGACGAGGACCTGGCGCAACGCGCGGTGCAGATGCTCGATTGGTCCGCGACGGTGCCCAAGGATGCCGTGCAGGTGAAGGTCCAGACCGGCTGGGTGACGCTCTCCGGAAAGGTCGACTGGCAGTACCAGAAGGAAGAGGCCTACCGGTCGATCAAGCGGCTCGCCGGCGTGACCGGCATCATCAACAACATCGAGGTGGCGCCGAAGGCAAGCGCGCCCGACGTTCGCGCGAAGATCTTGGCGGCGCTCAAGCGGAACGCCGAACTGGAGGCCGACGCCATCAAGGTGACGGTCAGGGACGCCAGGGTCGTCCTGGAGGGCAGGGTCAACGCTTGGCACGAGCGACGTCTCGCCGAGATCGCCGCGTGGTCGGCTCCGGGCGTGCGCGCCGTCAAGGACCACCTCACGCTTGGCTGAAACCATCGGAGTGGGCGAGGCCGCAAGGGCCGCCCGCACCCGTTCCATCGCCTGCCGACCCGGAGACGTTCCATGACCTACGCGAGCATCATGGTCGCCGTGGACCTGACGGACGGGGCGCGAAGCCGCGTGCGCCTGGCCGCGCACCTTGCCGACGACTTCCACGCCCGTTTGACCGGCGTCGCGGCGGAGATGCCGGATTATAGCTGGGCTCCGGCCGGCCCGACGCCGGGAGGGTCGTTCGGCATCCCCTCGATCCAGGAGGCGGTCCTGAACGACCTCCGGGTGGCCCACGAGGCCTTCGAGGAAGCCGCCGGCGGACGCAGCCGCGTCGAGTGGCGCTCCAACCTGGATTTCCCGCTGGCGTTCCTGGTCGCCCAGGCGGCGGCCGCCGACCTCGTGGTGGTCGGCCGAGGGACGGACCCCGGGCCCTCGCTGTTAGCGGTCGATCCGGCCGACGCGGTCATGCATCTTGGGCGCCCGGTATTGGTGGTGCCGCCGGGCGTCGATCATCTCGACGCCAAGCGCGTCGTGGTCGGCTGGAAGAACACCCGCGAGGCGCGCCGCGCGGTGCTGGACGCGCTGCCGTTCCTGAAGCGGGCGTCCGAGGTGCTCGTCGTCTCGGTCGACGATGGCGCCGGCTCCGAGGGTCAGGACACCCTTCGTCTCCTCCAGGCGCACGGCGTCTCAGCCATCCGCGTCAGACACGATGCCCTGGGTGCCTCGACCTCCGAGGCACTCGTCGAAGCGGCCACCGAGCACGGGGCCGACCTGATCGTCGCGGGCGCCTACGGTCACGGGCGCCTCCGCGAGTGGGCGTTCGGCGGCGTCACTCGGGAGTTGCTGGCCTATGCCCCCCTCTGCTGCCTGATGAGCCATTGATGCCCGGCATCATGCGGAGCACCACGTCATGTGCAGCCGTCTTGGTTCTCGCCGCGGTCGTGGTAAGCGCGTCGCCAACTCAGGCGCGACCGACGGCCGGCTCGCCTGATGCGAAAGGGACGTTCGTCGAGCCTGCAAACGCGCCCCATCGGCATTGCGCAGGGTCCTGCCTGAGAAGCGGGGCCCTGCAGTGGTTCTGCAAGCCCCACCAGACTTGCAGCCTGGATTGCGGCACGGCGCCTCCTCGCATGCACTGCCACGACCCGATGCGTTGAGAGCGGGGCCGCCGAGGTCTCGCGACGGGACAACCCCGGAAAGGCCGTCCTGCAAGCGCGATACGTCAGTGGGCCATGAGTACCGGGATGCGCGCGTGCTCGACCACATGCCGGGTGACGCCACCGAGCAGGAACTCGCGCACGCGGCTGTGGGTGTAGGCACCTATCGCCAGCAAGGAGGCGTTCCGGCGCTCGGCCTCGTCCAGGATGGCCGCGCCGACCGAGATCCCATCCCCGACCGGCAGGGTGACGGCCTCGGCCACGATGCCGTGCCAGCGCAGGTAGGCGCACAGGTCCGCGGCCCGCGTTTCCTCGAAGCGTTCCGTCCTCGCATGCACGACCGTGACGCGGGCGGCCTCGTGCAGCAGCGTGATGGATTGCCCGATCAGGCGTGCCGCTTCGAGACTGCCGTTCCAGGCGATCACGACGTGTTCGAGGAGGTCGTACGGGACTACCTCGCCAACCATCAGCGTCGGTCGTCCGACCGAGAACAGGGCCGTGTCGAGCGCCCTCCCGGTGAACGAGCGCGCCGGATCGGGTCGGTCGACGATGATCAAGTCGTTCACTCGCCCGGCCAGCGTCACGAGCGGCTCGACCTCGCCCGACAGCTCCGTCCAGGTCGCGAAAGTGGCGTCCAGGCGCTCGGTCTTGGCGACCAGCGGAACGCCCTCGCGTCCGCACCAGGCTTCCAGGGCCGCCTTGCCTTCGGCCGCGGCCTCGCGCACGCCCCGCTCGATGGCCTCGATGGTCGCGCAGTCCATCGGCATGACGCTGGCCAAACTGGCGATGCCGACCATGCCGGCCATGCTGGCCATGACATAACCCGGGTCCGGCGCCATGAAGGCGACCGCAATGTGCGCGTGCAGGCGCCGCCCAAGGCGAAGGGCTGCGTCCAGGCGGTGGGTGACATCGATGCCTGGGGCTGTGGGGACGAGAAGACAGCGGAGGTACATCGAGGCTCTTCCTCAGCGTTCGAGCGACTTCATGTAGGCGATCAGGTCCTGCGCCTGGTCAGGGTCGAACCGGAACTCGGGCATGCTCGGATGACCGGTGCGGATGCCTTCCGTGAGCGCCTCGCCGAGATCCTCGACCGGGTAGCGCTTGTGCAGTTCGCGGAAGGGAGGCGCGGCGCGCAGCGGGCTCGCCCCGACACGCCCGACGGCGTGGCAGCGGGCACAGTTGGTCCTGGCGAGGGACTCGCCCTGCTTGACCTGCCGGTCCCAGGCCTGGGCGGAGCCGGTGCCGATAAGGATGGACAGCAGCACCAGAGCGCCCGCGTGGATGGTGGTCGCCGAGGGCATCAGTGGCTCATCAGGCAGCAGACGGGGGTCGATTGCAGGACTTCGCGGGTGGCGCCGCCGAAGGCCCACTCGCGCAGCCGGCTATGCCCGTAGGCGCCCATCACGATGAGGTCCGCGTCCTCCCGCCCGGCGAACCGAAGGATTTCGTCGGCGGGGCCGATCTCCGGCTTGCGCAGCAGGTGGGTCGTGGCCTTGATTCCGTGCCCGGACAGGTACTCGGCCGCGCCCTCGGCGCCCACGTGCTGCGCGTCCGGTCCCACGGCCACCACGCAAACCTGCTCGGGCTGTCTCAAGAACGGTAAAGCGTCGTGAAGGGCTCGACGGGCCTCGGGCGTATCCTTCCAAGCCACCACGACCCGCTTGACCGCGAGGTTCTCGATGCCCGGCGGGACCACCAGCACCGGACGCCCCACCTCCATCAGCAGCCCCCCGGTGGAGACCGCCATCGGACCGGCATCACCGTCCGCAGGTCCCTGCCGGCCGACGACCACGAGGTCGGCAGTGCGCGCCTGCGCACCGAGGAAAGCCAACGGATCGGTCGGTGCGGAGCGCCAGCTCGTCTTAGGCGCCTGCCCGGCCTCGCGCTCGAAAAGCGCTTTGGCCTCCGCGAGCTGCTCATCGGTCAGGCGCTCCTCAAGGGCCCAGACACGCTCGACCTCCAGCATGTCGCCGACCGGCATGGGGCCGAGGACCGGACGTGCGGCGACGCCGGTCAGCTTGGACCCGAACTGTTGGGCGAGGCCGGCCGCCAATTGGACTCGGTCCGCCGCCGTGGGCCCGAGGTCGACCGAGACCATGATGTTGGAGATCTTCATGACCACCTCCCTTGGCCGGGCTGCCGGCGCGATGGAGGTACTCTGGCCCCGGTTCGCGGGGACGACCTTGATCCATCGCAAGGGCACTCGATGGGCAGTTGAAATGCAGCGGACGAGACCGGTTCAGGGTACGAGAACGGCGGCGCCCTGGAGGGCGCCGGACCGGTGGGCGGCGATCGCCGCGTTGGCCTGGACGAGCGGGAACGTGCGCGTGCGGGTGACGATGCCGGCCCGCGGCACGACCTCGAAGAAGCCGCGCGCATCCGCGCGGGTGAGGTTCGCCACCGAGCGCACCGACCGCTCCTCCCAGAGCAGTTCGTAGGGGAAGCGCGGGATGTCGCTCATGTGGACACCGCCACAGACCACGCATCCGCCCCTGCGCAACTCCGCGAGTGCGGTCGGCACCAGCCGGCCGTCGGGTGCGAAGATCAAGGCCCCGTCCAGCGGCTCGGGCGGCGCCTCGTCCGACCCGCCGGCCCATTCCGCCCCAAGGGAGCGGGCGAAATCCTGGGCTTTCCGGTCGCCGGGTCGGGTGAGCGCGAACACGCGGCGGCCCTGCCACCGGCAGACCTGGGCGACGATGTGCGCGGCCGCCCCGAAGCCGTAGAGCCCCACAGTGTCGGCGTCCTCCGCCATCCGCAGCGTGCGCCAGCCGATCAGCCCTGCGCAGAGGAGCGGCGCTGTCGCGACCGGGTCCAGGCTTGTGTCGAGCGGGATGGTGAAGGCGGCCTCGGCCAAGAGATGGGTGGCGAACCCGCCGTCGCGGGTGCAGCCGGTGAAGCCGGGGGCATCGCACAGGTTCTCCCGGTCGGTTTTACAGTAGCGGCAGTGGCCGCAGGCGTGCCCGAGCCAGGGCACCCCGACGCGTTGACCCGGAGCCGGATCGGTCACGCCTTCGCCGATAGCCTCGACGATGCCGACGACCTGGTGGCCGGGCACGATGGGGTAGACGGCCTGCTGAAGCTCGCCGTCGATGACGTGGAGGTCGGTCCGGCAGACCGCGCAGGCCTCAACCCGGATGCGGACCTCGCCGGGGCCGGGAATTGGATCGGGCCTCTCCTCCATCACGAGGGGACCGCCGATCTCCTGCAGGACCATCGCCAGCATCGGCAACTCCCCGTCATGCGAGCGTCAGGCGGTCCTCGACGGCGCGGACGCCGGGCGCCGACCACGCGGCACGCTCGGCGAGCTTGCGCTCGCTCCAGACGTCGACGCAGCCGTCCAGGATCACCTTGTCACCGTCCACGTGGACGCGGATGGTGTCGGGATCCCGGGCGCTGCGCCTCAGGGCGGCGAGGATCCTGTCCTTGACCTCGGTGGGTCGGACATGCGGCTTCACCGCGATGAGGTTGACGATGTCGGTGACGCCGGCGAGCCGCCGCAGCGCCTTATCGACCGCCGCCTTCTGGTGGTAGTGCGGCACGCATCCTTCGAGCGTGACGCAGCCCTTCTCGACCTTGAGCGAGACCGACCGCTCCGGGATCTGCACGTCCCACTCCAGAACCCGGGCGCACCGCTCGGCCAGGGCCTCGTCGCCGACGCGCGGATTTTCCGGATACCGCACCTCAATCCGCTCGATCACGGCCCGGACGCCGCGCACCCGGAGCGTGACGCGCTCGGCGATGCTCTTCTCGGCGTAGTTCCGGACGTGGCCGGTCAGCGTCACGACGCCGTCGTCGACCGCGACGCCGATCTGCGCCGCGTCGACCATGGGGGCGTATTCCAATTCGTCGAGCACGTGACGGCGTACGGTGATGTCGTCCATCGCGGGTCTCCTCGATTCGCCGGGATTTCTTTCAGAGAGCCAGCCAAAGCAGCGCGGGCGTCACCACCGAGGCCGCGATGGCGAGCGCCAGCGCCTGCAGGCTGCCGATGGATCGGTAGCGCGCCGCGTCCGTGACGACCCGGGGTTCGGCGTCGTTCGTCGGTGCCAGCATGACCGGCACCCGCGCGCGGCGTACCGTCGTGATGAAGGTGGTTCGAAGCACCAGGGCCATCGTTCGCTCCCGTCCTGCTGACGGAAGGCATCCTGCCGGCCTTCCGGGGAGCCGCCTTGATCCAGCTCAACGCCGTTAGCCTCGGCTGCCTGCACGGTCGTCCGGGATCCGCAACCGGGAGGCAGACATGGACGCGAGGCGCCAGCCGACGAAGACCCACGAGGAACGCCGCGACGGCGGCCGTGCGGACGGCGGTCACGACCTGGCCTTCGTGCCGGGGCCGCTCGGGCCCGACAGCATCAGGCGGATCGACAGCTACTGGCGGGCTGCGAACTACCTGTCGGTCGGCCAGATCTACCTCATGGCCAACCCGCTCCTGCGCGAACCGCTCAGGCCCGAGCACGTCAAGCCAAGGCTTCTCGGCCACTGGGGCACGACACCGGGCCTCAACTTCATCTACGTCCACCTGAACCGGGTCATCCGGCAGCGCGACCTCGACATGATCGCGGTGTGGGGGCCGGGTCACGGCGCGCCGGGGCTCGTCGCCAACGCCTACCTGGAGGGCACCTACAGCGAGATCTACCCCGACGTTGCGCGGGACGCGGAGGGGATGGAGCGCCTGTTCCGGCAGTTCTCGTTTCCCGGGGGCATACCGAGCCACGCCTCGCCGGAGCTGCCCGGCTCCATCCACGAGGGCGGCGAGCTCGGCTATTCCTTGGCTCATGCGTTCGGCGCTGCCCTGGACAACCCCGGCCTGATCGTCGCCTGCGTGGTCGGCGACGGCGAGGCGGAGACGGGGCCGCTCGCCGCGTCGTGGCACTCCAACAAGTTCCTGAATCCGACCACCGATGGAGCCGTACTGCCGATCCTGCACCTCAACGGCTATAAGATCGCCAACCCGACGCTCCTCGCCCGGATGCCCGCGGATGAGCTTCGCAGCCTCCTCGTCGGGTACGGCTACGAGCCGACCTTCGTCGAGGGCGACGAGCCGGCCGGCATGCACCAGGCCATGGCGACGGCCCTCGACGCGGTCCTCGACGAGATCGCAGCCATCCGGCACTCCGCGCGCTGCGGCGAGGCCCGGCGACCGCGCTGGCCGATGATCGTGCTGCGCAGCCCCAAGGGTTGGACGGGACCGAAGGCCGTTGACGGCAAGCCGGTCGAGGGAACTTGGCGCTCGCATCAGGTTCCCGTCGCGGCCACGCGGGAGAACCCGGAGCACCGCGCGATCCTGGAAGCCTGGATGCGCTCCTACCGACCGGAGGAGCTGTTCGACGAGGACGGCTCGCTCGTTCCGGAACTCGCCACCCTGGCGCCGAAGGGGCCGCGGCGCATCTCGGCCAACCCGCACGCCAACGCGCATAAGAGCGCGCCCTTGCGGCTGCCGGACGTCATGGACTTCGCCGTCTCCGTGCCGGGACCTGGCCGCTCCCGAGCCGAGGCCACCCGCACGCTCGGCAGCTACCTGCGGGAGGTCCTGTCCCTGAACAAGGACGCCCGCAACTTCCGGATCATGGGTCCCGATGAGACCACCTCGAACCGGCTTGACGCGGTGTTCGACGTGACGGGGCGCGTCTGGCAGGAGGCGACCCTGCCGGGCGACGACCACCTTCAGCGCGACGGCCGGGTCATGGAGGTGCTGAGCGAGCACCTCTGCGAGGGCTGGCTCGAAGGCTACCTGCTCACGGGCCGGCACGGCCTGTTCGCGACCTACGAGGCCTTCGCCCACGTCGTCGATTCGATGGTGAACCAGCACGCCAAGTGGCTCAAGTCCTCGCGCGACCTGCCCTGGCGACGACCGGTGCCATCCCTGAACATCTTGCTCTCGTCCCACGTCTGGCGGCAGGACCACAACGGCTTCAGCCACCAGGATCCGGGCTTCATCGACTTCGTGGCGAACAAGCGCGGGGATACGGCGCGGATCTACCTGCCGCCGGACGCGAACACCCTGCTGTGCGTCACGGATCACTGCCTGCGAACCTATGACCGCATCAACGTCGTCGTGGCCGGCAAGCAGCCGGCGCTGCAGTGGCTGACCCTGGACGAGGCCGTCACGCACTGCGCGGCCGGCATCGACATTTGGGACTGGGCCTCGAACGAGGGGGACACGGAGCCCGACGTTGTGATGGCCTGCGCGGGCGACGTGCCGACGATGGAAACGCTCGCCGCGGTGGATTGGCTGCGCCGGCACGTCCCGGAACTCAGGGTCCGGGTCGTAAACGTGGTCGACCTGATGACGCTGCCGGCGCCCGAGACGCATCCGCACGGTCTCGACGACCCGATCTTCGACAGCCTGTTCACGCGCGACCGGCCGGTGGTGTTCGCCTACCACGGCTATCCGTGGCTCATTCACCGGCTGACCTACAAGCGGACGAACCACGGCAACTTCCACGTCCATGGCTTCATTGAGGAGGGCACGACCACGACGCCCTTCGACATGTGCGTGTTGAACCGGCTCGACCGCTATCATCTCGCCCAGGCCGCGATCCGGGCCGTCCCGCGACTGGGCGCCCGGGCCGAGCACGCCGAGGAGGCGCTTCGCGAGGCGCTGGCCACCCATCGCGAGCATGTTCGCCGAACCGGCGACGACCTGCCTGAAGTGCGGGATTGGGTCTGGCCGGAACGGCACGCCCCCGAGGATCACGACCGCCGGATCGAGGGCGACATCATGCAGTGCGGCCCGACCGACACGGCCAAGCCTGGGCAGGCGGGGACGGTGGACGGGTGGACGGTCGTGACCTGAGGCCGGGCGATGATCCTCGTGCTCAACGCCGGTTCCTCCAGCCTGCGCTGCGCCCTTTTCCGGCCGGGCGCCGACGAGCCGGCGTGGCGAGCGCACGTCGCAGAGATCGGGCATGATCCAAGGCTCTCCGTCGACGGCGCCGCCGTCGGGGGTGAGCGCCCACCGGCGGGCGACCATGCCGCCGTCGCCCGCTGGCTGTTCGTGCGACTTCCCGCGGCACCGACCGCGGTGGGACACCGCGTCGTCCATGGCGGCTTGCATCTCGCAGCGCCGGTGCGGCTCGACGCGGAGATCCTCGCGGCGCTTGAAGGGCTTATTCCGCTCGCGCCCGCGCACCAGCCGCAGGCGCTCGCCTGCATCCGCGCGGTCGGGGAGGTGTGGCCGGATCTGCCGCAGGTCGCCTGCTTCGACACCGCCTTCCATCGGACGCAGGACCGGTTGGCCCAACTCTACCCGCTGCCGCGCGCCCTTATCGACGAGGGGCTCGTGCGCTTCGGCTTCCACGGACTGTCCTACGCCCATCTCGCCCGAACGCTTCCGCACGGGCGGATCCTGGCCGCCCATCTCGGGCACGGGGCGAGCCTGTGCGCGATCCGGGACGGGCGAAGCGTCGCCACGACGATGGGCTTCACCACGCTCGACGGGCTGATGATGGGCACCCGCAGCGGGGCGGTCGACCCGGGCCTCGTTCTGTACCTGATCCGGGAGCGCGGCCTGTCAGCCGACGCGGTGGCCGATCTCCTGAACGAGCGGTCGGGCCTCCTCGGTGTCTCCGGCATAAGCGACGACGTGCGGGTATTGGAGGCGAGCGACGCTTCGGCCGCGCGCGAGGCCCTGGATCTGTTCACCTACCGGATCGTGCGGGAGGCAGGCTCGCTCATCGCCACCCTCGGCGGCGTCGACACCCTGGTCTTCACGGGCGGCATCGGCGAGCACGCCGTGCAGGTTCGCGCCGCCGTCTGCCGCGGGCTGTCCTTCGCTGGCGTCGCCCTCGACGAAGAAGCCAATGCCGGCGGCGAGGCGATGATCGAGGCGTCCGGCTCGGCGGTCTCAGTTCGCATCGCGCCCGCGAACGAGGAGCGCGAGATCGCCCTGTCGGTGACCGATGCGCTCGGGCCGCTGTGAGCGCGCCTCTCGCCGACGCATCGTCGGTGGACCCCGACCTCTTCGATCAGAGCTCCGCGTTCTCCGGCTTGAGGTAGGCGGGGTCGAACTCGGCGACCTCCGTCAACCCATCCCAGTCTTCTATGGTGATCCACCGGCCTCGCCACGACACGAGCTTGGCCGAGGCAAGCCTTCTCACGATACGGTTGGCATGGACCGACGTCAGTCCGAGGGCGCTGCCGAGTTCCGTCTGCGTCAACGGCATGGGGAATCGGGACGCCTCGGCCAAGCCGGCGGCTGCCGCCCGCGTGAAGAGCTCGCAGATCAGGTGCGCCATCCCCTCGTACGCTTGGCGATGGCCGGCGTTCAGGAGCCAGCGACGGGCCGTGGCCAACTCGACGACTGCTTCGAGCTGCACCATGCGGCCGATGCGCGGATGCCGCTCCATCAGGCGTTTGAAGGCATCATGCGGGATGACGCCGATGCGACATGGCGTGAGCGAAGCGACCACGTGATCCATCCGCCGTCGAAAAAGGCCCTGCAGGTCCAGGAAGTCGCCCGGGATTTGTAGGCTCAGGATCTGCGGCCTGAAGGTATTCAGGGGGATGTACTTACAAGTCCAGCCATCCAGAAGAATCCGGCATTGAGCCGTAACGTCGTCCTCGCGTAATATCTCCCGGTCGGCCTCGATTGTTGCGACCCGGGATACGGACGCGGCGAGGGCGTCGATCTCCGGGGCCGAGACACCGCACCGGTCCAGCCTGCGCCTGAGGCTCAAGGTCCAATCCACGCCTGACGCGCGGGCACGTTCGCTTGCCGTCTTACCGTTGCGCGATTGCGGGTCTCGCAAGACTGTCGGTGGGCGCGTCGAGGCTGGAGTCGATTGCGCGGCATCACCTCTGTCCGGTGCCGCCGCTTGGCCCGGCCTCGAATGCGTATCCCCATCGGTATTGGACATGTGCGCCCCCGGTTCCACAGGACGGATGGCAGGTTGGCGGCGCGATGCCCTAGCGCCTTGCGATGAATCAAAAAATCATGGTCGGGAGCACCATCCGCCTCGGCCGGTCCAATGCCGGTTGGATATCCGTCGGGGCAGGCCGAAGCAGGCCATCATGGGTGCGCAAGGCTTTCCCGACCCTCCACACTATGCTGGACACCTCCGCGGGTTGGCTTGACGATCAATGTCGTTTGCATAGCCTGACCGAGTTCGGAACCAGGATCGGCAGTCACTGACGCTGGCTGTCTCGGACCTCGTCAATACGATCTGCGTCTCCGACATCGAGGCCGAGAAGACGGTCCTCGATATCCGCTGGCTGTATCCATCGGTACAGAAGCCGGTCGACTTCGCTTGCCCAGGCCAGCGGGAGGTCGAGCCAGAACGTGCGCCAGAGCGTCAGCAAGGCATTCCCGGCGAGCTCGAACTCCGAGGACGGAGGGCGCGCCGGAAGGTCCGACGACCCTCGCGTCATGACTTGATCCTTGCCTCGACGCGGCTGACGTGGGCGACGCGGAAGGTGCGCTCAGTCCCGTCACCGGCATCGCGGATCGAGACGTATTCGCCCTCGACGAAGGCATGGGTTCCAAGACGATAGCCGGGCTCGTCGTCCTCGTCGGTGCGGTCATCATAGTCGATCAGCCAGGTCGCGCCGCCCTCGCCGCCGGCGCGGTGCACGAGCCGGCCATGCCGGTCGCGCTCGCCGATCCAGAACCGCCGAGCGCGGCAATGGTCCCGGGTTTCCCGCCACAGCGTCGCGTCGAGGTGGCCGTCCGGTCCGAGTGGTGCCACGATCTCGTAGCCCTGTCCGCCGCTGCCGTCCGGATGCTCCGGGCAGCGCGCCAGCGTCAGGGTCACGCGCTGCAGCGTGGCGGGTGCGCTCGGTTTGCCCGTACGCGGTACCACACCCGGGGCGATGGCGTCCGCTCCATGCGTTCCATGAGCCATTGTGAGCCTCCTCGTTTCAGAACGATGTGCGTCCTGAAAACCGGACGCAGAGCACCTGTCAGGCGGATCCTCGATGTGGCGCCGCCGCCGTGGCGCGGACGAAGGGCCGGTGTCAGCGTAGGCAACCGGCACAGATGCCCCGCGTGACCGCATCGTCGCGCTCCTGTTCGGGCGTCCGCCGCTGGATGTCGCTGCCCGGCCCGAAGTCGAGCTTGTCCGGCCGCGGCACCGTCTCGCCGCTCTTGGTCACGTAATCGGAGCGGCTCGACGCAACCCGGTTCGATCCCGAGCCGTCGGCGTCTTGTCCGAGCACCGGCAGCGGGACACAAAAGCCAAGGAGGATCCCCGCGACGCCCAGCGGGAGCGATAGCGCCGTGGCCTTCGTCTCCCTCCAGGAGCCACCACGCGAGCACGTGCCGTGGAACATGGCCGCTCTCCTCAACTCAGGGCGACGATGCGGTCCTCGACGGCACGCACGCCCGGGACCGACCAGGCCGCACGCTCGGCGGCGTCCCGCTCCGCCCAGGCCGATACGGCGCCCTCCAACGTGACCTTGTCGCCCGAGACGGTGACCTTGATCCCGTCGGCCTCGAACATGACGCTGCGCCTGAACGCCTCCAGGATCTTGTCCTTGACCGCCGTCGGCGGAACCCGCGGCCTGATGTCGACGAGGTTGGTCACGCCGTGGACGCCCGACAGCTTCCGCACCGCCGCCTCGGCGCCCGCCATCTGGTACTGCCAGTCCACCGTGCCAGTCAGCGTGACCCAGCCGCCGGCGACCTTCACCTGAATGGCCTGCTTCGGGAGGTGCACCGACCAGTCGATGATGGCCAGCGCCCGCGCGGCGATCTGGTCGTCGGCGACCTTCTTGTCGTCGGCGTAGCGGACCTCGATCTCCTGGGCGATGGCGCGCACGCCCCTGACCCGGCGAACGGCGCGCTCGGCCTCGACCTTCTCGGCGTAGCTGCCGACGTGGCCGGTCAGGGTCACCACGCCTTCCGAGACGGCGACGCCGATGGCGCCGGCATCTAGGCTGGGGTCGAAGTCGAGCTCGTCGAGCACGTCGCGGCGCAGATCCTTGTCGGTCATGGCGTCCTTCCTCATGACGTCTCTCCGATTCGTGCCGGGTGGCAGGAATGGTTGGGTCGATCCTGCGCGGCCTAGCCGGAGGAGCCTTGATCCAGCGCAACTCCGACGCGCCGCTCGGCCTGTGCCAGCGCGGCGCACCGGGTCATCTCCGTGCTCAAGCGATCTACCGTCGCCTCGATGCCGGCCGCCTTCAGGTCGGTTTGAAGCCTCGCGATCAGCGTGTCGTCGTCGGTGACGACCGCGCCCTCCGAGAAGGACGTGACGTAACCCTCGGCCGCCGTGCCGGTCAGGCGCATCCGTTCACAGGCCCAGGTCGCCAAGAGCCGGTTGCGCCGGTTGCGGGCGTGAAAGCGCGCCTCCTCCTCCTGGACGAAGCGGCGCTCGGCGGCCCGCTCGCGCTCGTCGAACGTCGTGGTCATGGAAGCCTCCAACCCGGTGCAGCGCCGGACCGGACCGGCGGCCGATCAGCTATCTTTCGACCGGTCCCGGCGGCCAGCCTTGAGGCAGATCAAGCTCCCGGACGTCGGCCCTGCGCGTGGTGCCGCGGGCGGACGACCCATGATTTCACGGCCTCGACCGCCGCGAGGTACGCGAAGGTGATCAGCCCGATGGCGAGCAGGGTCGGCAGGTCTGGGATCTGGAAGCCGAACCAGCTCCCCAGCGGCGAGAACGGAAGGGCTAACGCGGCCCCGAGGGCTGCGAGCGATGAACCAACCAACGCCGCGCTCGGACGGTCCTCCCAGGGATGCCCGTTTGTCCGGATGACGAAGATCACCAGGATCTGCGTCGCCATCGACTCCAGGAACCAGGCCGTGCGGAACTCCTCGGCCGAGGCGCCGAAGACGAGAAGCAGCACACCGAAGGTCAGGAGGTCGAACAGCGACGACAGCGGCCCCATCACCGCGGCGAAACGGAGTACGTTCGCCATGTCCCAGACCTGGGGCCGGGCGGTCGCGGACGAGGCCACCCGGTCGAACGGGATGCCGACCTCCGAGAGGTCGTAGAGCAGGTTGTTGAGGAGGATCTGCGTCGGCAGCATCGGCAGGAACGGCAGCGCCACCGAGGCGACCGCCATGGAGAGCATGTTGCCGAAGTTCGAGCTCGCCCCCATGCGGACGTACTTGAGGATGTTGGCAAAGGTCCGCCGTCCCTCCGCGACGCCGTCGGCGACGACCTCTAGGTCGGAGGCGAGCAGGATCATGTCGGCGGCGGCTTGGGCCACACCGGTCGCGCCGTCGACCGAAAGGCCGATGTCGGCCTGCGCGAGGCCGGGCGCGTCGTTGATGCCGTCGCCCAGGAAGCCGACTACGGCGCCCTTGGCCTGGAGCGCCCGCACGACGCGCGCCTTCTGGTCGGGCGTCAGCCGCCCGAAGGCGTCCACCTTCCGGACCCGCACCGCGAGGGCCGCGTCGCTGAGCGCCGCGACCTCGGGGCCGGACAAAACCGTGCCGGCATGCAGCCCGACGAGACCTGCGAGACGGCGCACGACCACAGGGTCGTCGCCGGACAGGATCTTCAGGCGCACGCCCGCCCGCGCGAGCCGCGCGATGGCGGCCGCCGCCGTGGGTTTCGGCGGATCGGCGAAGGCACAGAACCCCTCAAAGACGAGGTTGACCTCGTCCGTGCCTCCGGGCGGTGTCACGTGCCCGGACCAAACCCGCGCGGCGACGGCGATGCTGCGCAATCCGTCTTCTGCCAGCGTTCGGACCTGCCCGAGGGCCTCGCCGCGCGCCGCCGGGGTCATCAGTTCCGTCCGCTCGCCGGCACGGCGCGCGGTGCACAGCGCGATGACGGCTTCCGGGGCGCCCTTGAGGATCAGCAGCGTCCCTTCCGGTCCCTGCGCGATGACCGACCCGGTGCGGCGCCCGTAGTCGAACGCCCGCCGGCCGGAGAGGCCCCACCCCTGCCCGGCGTTCGGATGGGCTTTGGCCAAGGCGGCGTCGAGCGAACCACGGTCGCCGCCGAGGTCGGCGGCGACGGCCGCGAGCCGCGCCGGCCGCGCATTGTCCCGGCCCGCCGGGTCGAGGCTGCGCGCCAACGCGATCTCGGCGGAGGTCAACGTCCCGGTCTTGTCGGTGCAGAGCACGGTCATCGCGCCGAGGTCGTGGATGGCGGCCAGGCGTTTCACGATGACCTTGCGCGCCGCCATGCGCAGCGCGCCCCGGGAGAGCGTCACGGTGGTGACCATCGGCAGAAGCTCCGGGGTCAGCCCGACCGCGAGGGCCACGGCGAACAGGAGCGAATCGAGCACCGACCGGCCGAGGACGACACGGAACGCCAGGACGGAGAGCACCAAGCCGATGGTGAGCCGGGCGACGACGAGCCCAAACGCGTGCAGGTCACGCTGGAAGGGCGAAGATGCCTGAGCCTCGACCAGCGCCGAGGCTGCCGCGCCGAACATCGTGGAGCGACCGGTCGCGACGACGAGGGCGGTCGCCTCGCCCGTCTGGGCGACGGCGCCGCGGAAGAGGGCGTTCGAGGCCTCGGCCGGCTCGGAGGCCGTCACAGGTCCGACGCGCTTCTCGACCGGGTAGGGCTCACCGGTCAGCGCGGCTTCGGCGGCCGTGAACGCATCGCTCTCGATGATGACGGCGTCTGCCGGAACGATGTCTCCTGCTCGAACGCGCAGGAGGTCGCCCGGGACCACCTGTTCCACCGGGACGGCGACGAAGTGGCCGTCGCGCCGTACCTCGGCCTTCAGCGCCACCGCGTGGCGCAGAGCCTCCGCCGCCCTCGTCGCATGACCCTCCTGCACGGTGTCGAGACCGACGGACAATCCCAGGATGGCGACGATGATCGCGCCCCCGACGACGTCTCCGGTCGCAACCGACACGAGCCCGGCCGTGAACAGGATCAAGGCGAGCGGTTCGAGCAGGCGGCGCAGCACAGCTCGCAGCGCGCCATCAGCCCGCGCGCCGGCATCGCTGTTCGGCCCGTAGCGTTCGAGCCGGCGCGCCGCTTCGGCGGAATCGAGCCCGTCGAACCCGCACCCGAGCTCGGAGCAGAGCGCCTCGGATCCGCGCGTCCAGAAAGCCGCGGCGGACACGGATGACGGCTGGTCCGGCAGCGAGGAGATGTCCCGGGCGAGGACCGGAGCCGCTGTCATTTCCATGGGGCAGGTCCATCGCCTTCCGCTCGTGGCGGACGACATCATCGGCGGGCGATGGGGTCGTTGCGCTGGATCAAGCCGCCGCCCTGGCCGGCTGCCCGCAGATACCTCAGGCTGGCGGTCAGCTGCCGGTCCCGCGTCGGGTCGATCAGGCCATCCTCCACGATGCCGTCCTGCAAGGACCTGCCGTTCCCGTACGGCCTCTCCGGCGGTCTTCCGCCATCTTCCGACGCCATTCCGTCAGGCTGCACTTCGCGGTCGGGCTCGATGCTGTTGCCTTCCACGCTGCGGCCTGCAGGCGTGACGACCCAGGCCGTGGTCAGCCGCAGACCGCGCCCGTCCCGGTGCGCGTAGGTGGTCTGAACGGCGCCCTTGCCGTAGGTGCGCGTGCCGATGACGGTCGCGCGTCGGTGGTCCTGGAGCGCTCCGGCGACGATCTCGGCCGCGGAGGCCGTGCCGCCATCCACGAGCAGGACGAGCGGAAGTCCATCGATCAAGTCACCTCCGGTCCCGTCCAGCGCGAACCGCTCGACCTTGTCGGGACCGCGACCGACTAGGCGCACGATCTCACCGTGCCCAAGGAAGGCTCCGGCCACCGCAACGGCCTGCACCACGAGGCCGCCTGGATTGCCGCGTAGGTCCACCACGAAGCCGCGGAGCCGGTCCCGACCAATGCGGTCCTTCAGGGTCGCGATCGCGCTGACCAGCCTGCCGATGGTGAACTCGTCGAAGTGATCGACACCGATATAGGCGATGGCATCGAAGACCCGTATGCGGATCGGGTGCAGCGGTAGCCATTCCCGGGTCATGATCACCTCGACCGGGGCTGGCGCCTCTGCTTGCACGATCTGCAGTCGCACCGTGGAGCCCGGCTCGCCCCGCAAGTGGCCGGCGACTTGGTCGACCCCGAGGTCTTCTACGGCGTCGCCATCGATGCGCACTATCACGGTCCCGGGCTTCAAGCCGGCTCGCGCCGCGGGGGCGCCTGGAAGCGTGCTCCGAACCCGCCCACCTGCCTCGACCTCCAGGCCGATGCCCGCGTAGGTCCCGGTATTCTGCTCGTCGAGCCGGCGAAACTCGGTCACCGTCAGGTAGCGTGAATGCCGGTCCAGGGATGCGACCATCCCGGCGATGGCCGCGTCGACCAAGCGGCCATCGGTGGGGATGTCGACCGCTCGTGTTCGGACGACGTGGAACGCGGCCCCGAAGGCGAGCAGATTCCTATACGAGGACTCGCGCGATCGGTCGGGCCAAGTGCCGGCATCGGGTGAGCCCGGCGTCATCAGGACCGTGCCGACCGTCCCGGCTAACCCGGCCAACCCGACGATCAAGCACGTGAGACCGCGACCGGGCGTTGACCGGTCGCGTGCCGGCTCGCCTTCGGTCGATCTGAACGGCATCGTCTGGCCCGAATTGCTGATGCGCCTTCAGGGTGGCTATGCGCACCCGGCATCGCATTGACGTGCGTCAACGGACGCCGTGGTGCGCGCCCCTCTCGACCGTCCCGGGCCGGATCTCGGGACCGCCTGAGGAGGACGGGCGGTCGGCTGCCCCGTCACGGCGACGGCCCGTCAAGAGACAGGACAGTCGAGCGCAGAATGTCCAGCGGCACGTCTGACTGGAGACGATGCCACGAGAGCGCGCCGCAACCGCGTGCGACCTGGGCCGTCAGGACCGCCGCGGTCGCGTCCGAGGGGTCACCGACACGCTTCTCGATGCGGCTTGCGAGCGTCGCGGCCGGCGCTTCCAGCCAAACGCCGAGGAACCTGGCATCGTTGTCCCGGGCGACCGCCTCGATGCCTTCACGTTCCGCAGGGCGGTCGAAGACGGCATCGGCGACGGCGCAATGGCCAGCGGCCAGGACACGTGCCGCCTCCGACCGCAGGATCTCGTAGACTCGACGAGACGCGGCGGGAGCATAGGCCGATGCCGGCAGCCGCGTGAGGGCGTCGACGCCATGCAGGCGCTTGCGGATGCGGTCGCTCGACAGGATGCGGGCACCCGGGACCGCCCCGATCCACGGGGCAACTGCGACCGCGACGGTCGACTTGCCGGAACCGCTGAAGCCGCCGACCGCCAGGACGACGACTGGCTTGTCGGTAAGCAGGCTCTCCGCGAGGGCCAGATAGGCTTGCGCCTCGGCCGTCTTCGCGGCGGCGACATCGCCGGTTCCATCCGCCGCATGCGCCGCAGTGACGTGGGCGCGGATCACCGCGCGCAATGCCATCAGGAACGGCAGCAACCCGATCCCGTCGGTCTCGTCCGCCAAATCGAGGTACCGGTTGAGGAGGAGGTTGGCGAGGTCGAAGCGCTCGCGGTGCCAGAGATCCATGAGGGTGAAGGCGAGGTCGTACAGGATATCAGTCGTCGCGATGGTCTCGCTGAATTCGATGCAATCGAACGGCGTCGGTCTTCCCTCGAACAGGCAGATGTTGCGCAAGGTCATGTCGCCGTGGCAGCGGCGGACCTTGCCTGCCGTGCGGCGCGCATCCAGCAGAGAGGCGTGCCGCGTCAGGTGCGACCGGAACCGAGCAGTGAGAGCCTCCGTCCCCTTGGCCGTGAGGAGCCCCGTCGCCCGGAGGGCGGCGTCGTTCATGTCGACGAGCGTCGCCATGGCGGCGGCCCCGCCTCCGTCGCGGTGGATCTCCGCGTTGGCATGGAAGTTCGCGATGACCTGCGCGAGTTCCGCGACATGGCTGGGCCCGAGGCGACCATCGCGCGCCATGGCGTCGAACAGGTCCGCCTCCGGGAAGCGCCGCATCTCCACCACGGCGTCGACGAGATCCCCGGACCCGTCGAAGGCCAGTGTCCCGCCCGGTTCGCGCGTGATCCGCCGGGCGCCGAGATAGAGCGTAGGAGCCGTGCGCCGGTTGAGGGCCACCTCTGCCTCACAAGCCGCGAGCCGGCGCTCGGGCGTGGAGAAATCGAGGTAGGGAAAGCGCACGGCGCGCTTGAGCTTGAATACGCGGTCCCCTGCCAGGAACAGCCTGGAGATGTGCGTGGTTGCCGTGTCTACCGTCCCCGTGCGCGATAAGGCCTGCTTCAGGAACTCGCCAACACAAGACTGGTCCAAGGGCGACATGCGGGTTGGTCCTCGGGAGCCTCGACCTTGGACGCGGCGCAGGCCGAGGTCGACGTGCATCGGCGTTCGGGCTCCGTGTGCGACTGGCGAGACGCGGTCGCCCGGTGACCGGCACCCGTCGGTTGAGCCTTGCGTCGGCACCACCTGATCGACCTTGAGATGGATCAAGGGAGCCGCGGCCCGGGAGGTGCAGTCAGGGGCTTTGCGGAGGCCGCCATGGCCGCACGAACCGACAAAACCGACCCGTTCGACCCGTTCGGCGTCGCCGCCTCAATGAACGAATGGTGTTGTTTGCTGAAGACGGCCCGAGAACTCAGAGACATCGACCAGGAGATGATGGAGGCGATGACGGAGGCTGACGCCTCATCTTCCATCGGCCTGTCGCCGGAAGCCGCCGCGAAGGTCCGCAACATCGCAAACCTCATGCGAAGCCTGAACATCGACCCCGAAGCTGTCCGGCTGCACCAGTCCGGGGCCATGCGAGAGCTTGAAGCGGCCTGCCTGAAGTGTACGGAACGCAGCCGTTGCGCGCGCGAGCTCTGGGCCGGAACCGCGTCCGACGCCTACCCGGAATACTGCCCGAATGCCGTTCGCCTCGACCGGTTACGACATGCTTGAACCGGGAGCGGCCATCGAACCCTTGTCGTCCGACCCGCAGGTGGCGACCGACCGTGCCATGCCGGCTATGGGGCAGGCTCATGCCATGCCGGTCGAGGACGTTCCCGGGCACTTCGGGACGAGCGTGCACATGGGCCTTACGGAGGCGCAGGTCCGGCAAAGGCTCGCCCGAGCGGGTCGAAACGTAATCGCCACGAAGGAGCCGACCGGCGCGCTCGTCCTGTTCCTGCACCAGCTTGGCAGCCCCGTCGTCTACCTGCTGGCGGCGGCCGGTGGGCTCTCGCTCTACTTCGGCGATTGGCGGGAGGTCGTCGCCGTCGTCGCGGTCCTGGCCGTCAACACCGGTCTCGGCTTCTTCACCGAGTTGAGGGCGGTGCGGTCCGTCGAGGGATTGCGGGCGCTCGGGACGCACTCGTCCCGCGTCCGTCGTGACGGGCAGGTCCGGGTGCTGGCGGCCGAGGATCTCGTCCCGGGCGACATCGTGCTGGTGGAAGGCGGGGATGCGGTCCCGGCCGACATCCGGCTGGTCGAGACTTCGAACCTGGGCGCGGACGAGTCGACGCTCACGGGGGAATCCGTGCCCGCGAACAAGTCGGCGGACCCGGTCGCTCCGGACGTGCTCCTGTCCGAGCGCTCGTCGATGCTCTTCCGGGGAACGCTGGTCACCCGCGGAAGTGCCACCGGCGTTGTCGTGGCGACCGGCGCCGGAACCGAGCTCGGCGGCGTCTCCCGCCTCGTGGAGCAGGCCGAGCCGGAGAGATCACCACTGGAGCGTCGCCTGGAACACCTGTCCCGGCAGATGGTCTGGGTCGTCCTGATGGTGGTCGTTTCCCTCGCCGGCGTCGGCGTGGCGACCGGGAAGGACCTCCGCCTGATGATCGAAGCCAGCATCGCACTGGCGGTCGCAGCCATTCCGGAAGGGCTGCCCATCGTGGCGACCCTGACGCTCGCGCGCGGAATGTGGAGGATGGCGCGCAGGAACGCGCTCATCGAGCGCCTTTCGGCCGTCGAGACGCTCGGGGCCACGACCCTCATCCTGACCGACAAGACGGGCACGCTCACCGAGAACCGGATGACGGTGCGGCATTTGTCGTCGCCCTCGGGCGATCTGCCCGTATCCGAGAGAGGGTGCGACCCGTCCAGCGAAGCCCGACGCCTGCTCCGCGTCGCCGTGCTCTGCAACGATGCAGCCCTCGGAGCAGGCGTCGGGGAGGGCAGCGGCGACCCGATGGAACAGGCGCTTCTGCGAGCGGGGCGGTCCGTGGGCCTCGACCGCGAAGCCCTACTGCACGACCGGCCGAAGGTGGGGAAGCACGCCTTCGAGGCGGACACCCGCATGATGGCGACCGTCCACGCTTCGGGGCCGCGCTACTTGGTGGCGGTCAAAGGCGCTCCGGAGGCCGTGCTCGCCGCCTCGCGATGTACCGGCGATGGAAAGCGCGACCGCCCGCTCGACGCTGTCGACCGCCACCTGTGGCGGCGGCGCGTCGAGGATCTCGGCGCACGGGGCCTGCGGGTCATCGCCTGTGCCGAGAAGATGGCGGACGAGAGGGACATCCATCCGTTCGAGGAGCTCACGTTCCTCGGGCTGGTCGGGTTGGAGGATCCCGCCCGGGAGGACGTTCCAGGGGCGCTGGCAGCCTGCCGCGCTGCCGGCATACGCGTCGTAATGGTCACCGGCGACCACGCCGTCACGGCGCGGAGCATAGCGCGCGCAATCGGGCTCGCCCGACCGGAGGACAAGGTTGCGGAAGGGGCTCCCGCTGGCGGCCTGCCGGACGGGCACGAGGACATCGCGGTCTTCGCGCGGGTGAGCCCGGCCGAGAAGCTGGCGTTGGTGCGTGCCTACCAGGACGTGGGTGAGGTCGTCGCCATGACCGGCGACGGCGTCAACGACGCCCCGGCCCTGAGGCAGGCGGACATCGGTGTCGCGATGGGTCAGCGGGGGACGGACGTGGCGCGCGAGGCAGCCGCCATGGTCCTCCTCGACGACGCGTTTCCGACCATCGTCGGCGCGATCCGAGAGGGACGGGTCATCTTCGACAACATCCGCCGGTTCGTCGCCTACCTCCTAGCCTGTAACTTGAGCGAGGTGATGGTCGTCGGGCTGGCGGTCGTGTCGACCTTGCCGTTGCCGATCCTGCCTTTGCAGATCCTCTACCTGAACGTCGTCACCGATGTCTTCCCGGCATTCGCGTTGGCGTTGGGAGAGGGTCGCGACGACATCCTACAGCGGCCGCCGCGGGACCCTAAGGAGCCCATCCTCGGGCGAAATCAATGGGTCCGGATCGTCCTGCATGCCGGCGCGATGACGGCATCGACCTTCGGCGCCTTGGCCGTTGCCGAGTTCTGGCTCGCCCTCGACCGAGCCTCCATCGTGACGGTCACGTTCCTGACGCTCGCCTTCGCGCAGCTCTGGCAGGTGTTCAACATGCGTGCCTCCGGTTCGAAGCACTTCCGGAACGAGGTCACGCGCAATCCCTGGGTCTGGGCCGCGCTGCTTCTGTGCACGGCGCTGCTCGTCGGACCGGCCTACCTTCCTCCCGTCGGCGCCGTGCTCGGCCTTGCCTCTCTCGGCTGGAACGGCTGGGCAATCGTACTACCGGCGAGCCTCGCGCCGCTGCTGGTCGTCCAATTCGGGACCTTCGTCGCAGGAGCAATCAAGCGGTCCGCGCGAGGGCCGAACCGTTTGAGGTCCGACGGTCGTTGACACCGGCGACGTGGGTATCCTTGCGAGCTTTCAAACTGGAGCAGGATAGCGATGAACCCGATTGCGGCCGATTGGGATGCACGGGTTGAGCGGCTGACCGGCCGCCTTCCCGTGCGCCTGCGCGAGGCGGTCACGTGGCTGAGAAAGCCATCGCGGCGCCCGGTGCGGCTTGCAGCGGCGCTCGCGCTGATCGGGGGTGGCCTGCTGTCGTTCCTGCCCATCCTCGGCCTCTGGATGCTACCCCTTGGCCTCGCCCTCTTGAGCGAGGACATCCCGTCGCTGAAGCCGCGGCTTGAGACGCTCGCCAGGGCCGTCGAGCGCGCCGTTTCCCGCTTCCGGAAGCCATGATCGGGCCGGATGCAGATGACCTGGCGCAGTCGTTGGACGTCCCGGTGTTGCGCTGGATCAAGGCGGGCCCGCCGCTACGATGGACACTTGGGCGACAAGGCAGTCCGGACCCCTCATGTCCCTCCCGTCCTCCTCCCCCTTCGCCGCGTTCCGCGACATTCTGGTCGCCGTCACCGAGGAGGGCCGCGGCGACGAGCCCGAGACGGCGCTCGGCTATGGCCTCACGTTTGCCGCCACGGCGGGCTCCCACCTGACCGTGCAGTCCGCTGCACGTCGTTTGACCATGGTCGGCGGAGCGGGTTTGGGGTTCGTCAAGCCGGGGACGCCGCGAGTGCGGGCGTGACCTGTAGGGCCGAGGCGCCTGCGCTCGCCTATCCGGACCTGATCGCACGAGTCACCGCTCGCGCTCGGCTCGCCGACCTGACCGTCCTGGATGCCGAGTCGCGGGAGGTGGATCTCGACCGCGACCTGATCGACGGGGTCCTGTTCGGGAGCGGTCGTCCGCTCGTCGTCGTGCCGGCGGGCCGCTCGGCGTTCTCCGCGCGGCGGGTCGTCGTCGCCTGGGACGGAAGCGCACAGGCTGCCCGGGCCGCAAACGACGCGCTGCCGTTCCTGCGCGCTGCCGAGGCGGTCGAGATCGTATCGGTGGTCGGCGAGAAGGACTTGTCGGCCTCGGCCGCCGGCGCCGAATTCGCGCCGCACCTCGCGCGTCACGGCGTGAACGTTTCGGTGAACGTCCTGCCTGTCGTCGATGACGTTGCGGAGACGTTGAGGGCCCAGGTCGGACTGTTCCGCGCGGACATGCTGGTGATGGGAGCCTACCAACACCCGCGCCTGCAGGAATGGTTCCTCGGCGGCGCAACCCGGTCACTCCTGACCCGAAGTCCGGTACCGCTGTTCCTCGCCCATTGAACGATCACGCGCCGGGTGTCGCGCCCGGGCTTTTCCGGCACCTGCGCCCAAAGCTTCGCGAGGGTCGGAAGACTCCCTGGCGCGCAGACGCTGACACCGGCACGCCATAGTCCGGCGCCACACGCGCTCCGCAAGGCCTATCCCGGCACAGGAGGCAGCTCGGCCCCGGACAGCCATTCGGCCTGGGCTCCGTCCCCGCTCCGCTTTTTGGGCGATCTTTCAGGACGAAGCGCTGGGCTGCTTTGGAAACTCCAGCGGGAAATTGTTAAGCACCCGCCAGAGCTCGTAGCCCATCGACACCGTCTCCATCCGAATCCAGCCCCGCGCCTTTGCTCCGAGCGGGATGAAATCAACGTCAGGCCATGTGGGTCGCTCGGGGTCCTGCTCGACCAGCACGCGAAACAAGCCGCTCTGTTGCGCCGAGAGGTCAACAGCACGGACCCGCCCATCGAACATGCCGTGGGCTATCGAGGGCCAGCCGCTGAACTGGATGGCGGGCCAGCCCTCGAAGGCGAGGCGCACGCTCTGACCAGGCCGGATCAGGGCGATGTCTCGCCCGTCGACCATCAGCTCGACGACGCGTTCCGGCGCGTGCGGCGCGAGGGTGGCCAGGGTGTCCCCCGCGTTCACCAGCGTACCGGCCGCGGCGGCGTTGATGTGCAAGATGCGACCGTCCCTCGGCGCGCGCACGAGCTGCGCCGATTGGCGGTTCACTGTCACGTCGAGGCGGCTGAGCTTGGCCTTGGCCCCGGCCAGCTTGGCGCGCTGCTCCGCCACGCGGATCTGCGCGGACTCGAAGTTGCGCCGGGTCACGAAGCCCTTCTCGGCGGCCTCGCGCGTCTGGCTGACCTGGCTCTCCGCCACCTTCACGGCTTGATCGGCCGCCGCGATCTCGGCCTCGATCTGCTCCCGTTCTGCGGCGAGCCGCTTGAGAAGGAACGGATCGTTGTCGACGAGACGGGCGATGGGATCCCCGGCGCGAACCCGCTGGCTATCCTCAACGTACCATTGCTCAACCCGGCCCTGGACCAGAGCCGTGACCGTCTGGACCCGGTCGGCTGGGTTCGGCGCGATGATGCGCCCGATCCCAGCCGATGTCTGAACCCAGGGCACGTAGAGGAGGATCAGGACCGCGAGAACGGTCCCCATACCGATGATCCACCCGAGGGCGACCGCCGCGCGGGGAGGCCGGATCCCGGTCAGGGTTGGGAAATGACGGATGTGTTCAGGCCGCGACAGCATGCGTCCTCTCCCTCGGTAGCGCCTTATCGAGCGGTGCCTCACGTTCGGTGGAGCGACCATAACCGTTGGGACCCAGCCGGATCTGGTCGTCGTGGATCGGCAGCAAGGGGCGGCCGGTGACGTGCAGCACCGTCGTGCCCACCGCTCGGAACCCTGCGAGCGCTGCCGCCACGCGATCCGGTGGCAGCAGGTCGAACAGCACCGAAAGGACGACGAGCTTTGGGGGATGGAGCAGGACGGCGGCCAGTTTCAACGCGACGGCCTCGCCCGGCGAGAGCGGCGAGCTGGACGCGGATAGGGTGGTGTCGAGCCCGGAGAGCAGGCGTCGGATGCGGTCTGCCAATCCGACACGATCCAGGCACTCGTGGATCCTCGCGGGGCACGTCCCATTCCCGGCCGACAGGTACTCGCGGATGGTCATCTCTGCGAGCGTCGGCCGGTCCAGGACGACGATTTCCGAGTGCAGCCGCTCCGCACCGAACGCCGCGATGTCGGCTCCCCCGACCATCACCCATCCATGCTGCGGCCGGACCCTCCGCTCAATGAGCGCCGCGAGCGTCCGCTCGACACCCTCGTCCGCGGCAACGGCGAGGATCTCGCCGCTCTCGACTGCGAAGTCGAAGCGGAGGCCGTCGTGCTCGACGTCGCGCAGGCGCAGGTTCCCGTCGGTGGGGCCCGGGCCGTTCCATCCGTCGCCGCCCACTTGCTCGATACCCTCGAACAGCGAAAGCTCGTGGAGCGCGGCGGCGAGGTCGTAGAAGGTCCTCGCATGGGAGCCAAGTTGCGAAATCCCGTAGAAGGCACTCGACAGGACGAGTTCCGCGGCCACGAGTTGTCCGAGCGACAACTGCCCTTGCAGGATCAGCCAACCGCCCATTGCCAAGAGGCCGGCGCTCGCGACCGCGTAGACCAAGAGGAAACCGATGGTCTGTGCGAAGGTGTGTCGGAAGTGGCGGCGATGCACCTTCGCGTAGGTGGCCGTCAACGCCTCGGAACGGGTCAGAGCGGTCGTGAGCCGGCCGCCGTGCCTGTAGAAGCCATTCGAACTGCCGATGCTCTCAAGCCAGCACGCCGTCTCATGCTTGGCATGGCTCAGCGCCGCGCCGGACCGGACCGCCGGCCCCGCCCAGAGGAGTGCGATGACGACGAGCACGGCGGCAACCACCAGATTGAAGGCGAGGAAGAACGGATGATAGAAGCTCGTTAGGACGAGACCGATCCCGGACTGCAGCAGGATCGCAAAGCCGCCGACCAGAAGATGTGGGACCGCCTTCTGGACCGTCATGAGGTCGAAGAAGCGATTGAACAGGTCGCTGCGGCGGGCATCGTCGAAATGTGAGTTCCTGGCATGGAGGGCGCGAAGGGTGATGTCCGCCACGGTTCTCGCGAACACGCGCCGCTCGAACAGCGCCAGGACATAGATCCGCGCGGCGCTCAGCAGAGCGGCGGTGAGCAACAGGCCAAGGAGTAGCCCGGACAGGACGAACAGGGGCGCCGGCAGCGCCGTGTTCGCGACCGAGTTGATCAGAAGCTGCACAGACACCGGCACGGCGAGGCCCAGGAGCGCCACGGCAATCCCGTAGACGACCGCCGTCCCGACGAAGCCGGCCTCCGGCTTGAGAAGGCGGCAGATGAGCCCGCAGGCTTTCGCGACCGTCAGGGGTGTGTGGTGCGTGGCATCCATGGGGCGAGAGCTTTCCAGCCTGGAACGAGGGCGTGCGAGGAGGACGGCGATTCCGGCCAAGTGCGGAGCGCGGCCTCGGAGAACGCTGAAAATCGTGGTGGTGCAGGATTGCGAAACCGGCTCGGGCTGCCTGGCTTGGGCGACGCTAGATTCTCACGGGCTTGGATCGAAGAGACAGGCGGTCAGCCGCCGGGCGTGCGGCGGATGCCCTGAAGGCAGGGATTGCAAGCGCGGTCCGCCATACCGGGTGACACGGCGGAGCACGTTGGCAACGGCTATTGCCGTGAACCGGACGGCTATCGGGTCAAGGCAGGGCACCCGCTTCAGCAGCGGTAGCCACCCGACGTCTGGCCGTACTGCTGCACAGGGAAGTGCTGCTGGTCGGCGTTGCCTTCCTGGGCCGAACTCCGGCGGCAGCCTCCGACCGCGGGGGTCAGGACCTCACCGGGTAAGATCGAGCCGGTTGAGAGGCCGTCCCATGTCGTCTGCGGGAGGGGCCGCGATCCAGGGCCTACGCGCAAATCGGCGAACGCAGCGGAGAGCGGCGCGACACTGAGCGCGGCCGCGACGGACACGACGGATAACTTCTTCGACGCCTTCATCGCTCGTCTCCAATCAGGTTTGCGGTCGTTATGACCTTCCCGTGGATCAAGGTTGGAGCGGATTCACATTCACCAATATCGCTCGCCTCATCCACGCGACTGATTTGTAGCGATGAGCTACGATCTACAATTTCCAGACTTCAATGGGAGTCATTGCAAAAGCAAATGATACTCAATGCGCTGTAAAAGGCCTTTCGATGTTTAATCCTCGTTCGCAGCATCCAATGAGCAGCCGATGTGTGTTGAGTCACATGGCGCCATCAAGAGTCGGTCCGACCCTGTGGAGGCTCGATCCGGGAGCTTGAGATCCGGCCCCGACGACCTGACGTGAGGTCGATGCCCGGCCCATCGTTGCCTTTCGACCTCGACCTGCTGCGCACCTTTGTCGCCATCGTCGACAATGGGAGCTTCACGCGCGCGGCCAGCAGGTTGCGCCTGACACAGTCGACCGTGTCGCTTCAGATCAAGCGCCTGGAAGACGGCCTCACCTGTCGCCTGTTCCACCGTGACGGCCGGGGACTCAAGCTGACACCCGAGGGCGAGGTGCTGCTCACCTATGCACGGCAGATCCTCAAGCTGGGAGCCGAGGCCCTTTCGCGGATCGTCACTCCGGAACTCACGGGGGTGGTCAGGCTAGGAACGCCAGAGGATTTCGCGACCACGCACCTGTCGGAGGTTTTGGCGCGCTTCGCCCGCTCTCACCCGCAGGTCGCGCTCGAAGTGAACTGCGACTTCACGGTCAACCTGCTCGATGACTTCTCAAAGGGCCGGTACGACCTGATCCTGTTCAAGCGAGAGCCGCAAGGTCCAGCCGGCGGGACGAAGGTCTGGCGGGAGGTGCTCGATTGGGTCGCGTCACCGCGTCTGGTCGCGGGAGACGGCGGCCCGATCCCGCTCGTCCTATCACCGGCGCCGGACGTCTATCGCAAGCGCGCACTGTCGGCCCTCGATGCCGCGGGTCGGGATTGGCGCATCGTCTACACCAGCCCAAGCCTGGCCGGATTGCAGGCTGCCGTGCAGGCCGGTCTCGGGGTGACGGTGCTGCCGACGGAGATGATCCCAGCGGACATGGTGTCAATCTCGGGCCGCTTCGGGTTGCCGAAGCTCCCCGATACGGAGATCGTCCTCTACCAGGCTCCGGGCCACGTCCCGCCGGCAGCGGAGCTTCTATCGACGACGGTCATCGCAGCGCTGGAGCGGCGGGTCGCCGTCCCCAGCGCAAGTCTATTCGAAGGCCAGCTCAGTCCTCGACCACGCGGCGGAGCCGGGCGCGCCTCAGGCTAACCTGACGGCCGCCGACGCGTTGCAGGGCGCCGTCCTCCTCAAGCTGCGAGAGGGTGCGCGAGACGGTCTCGATGGTCAGGCCGAGGAAGTCGGCGATGTCGCGGCGGGTCATCGGTAAGGCGAACGTCCCGGAGCCGCCAAGGCGCTCGTCCACCTCGATGAGGAAGGTCGCCACGCGCTCCGCCGCCGAGCGGCGCCCGAGCAGCAGCATGTGGTCCTGGGCGTGCCGCAGGTCGTTCGTGGCCATGCCCCAGAGCTGGCACGCGACCTCGGCACTGCCGGTAGCGGCGCGCTCGACCTGCCGGCGCTTGAAGATCAGCACCTTGGTATTGGTCAGGGCCTCGGCGGTGTGGCGATGACTTTCTCCCTGCTCAAACCCGAAAAGGTCGCCGGGCAAGTGGAAGCCGGTGATCTGCCGCCGGCCGTCGCTCAGCAGCTTGTGTGTGCGCACCGCGCCGCCGACGACCTTGTAGACATACTCGGCCTCCTCACCCTCGCCGTAGACCTCCTCCTCGCGGGTGTAGGAGTAAGGCGTACCGATAACCTCGGGACAACCGGCGAAAAGGACGCTTTCGTTGAGGTCCGGTACGGGAGCGAAATGGCCGACCGGCACCCGCGTGGATGTCCATGCCGTGTGCTCGGTGCTCATCGCTTCGCTCCTCACCTGCGTCGATGAGAGGAGATTGGCGTCGGTCGTGGAGCGACGAAATTCCGGTCGGCTTCTTAAGCGGGCCCGCTTAAGGGCAACTACGTAGCGTCGTTGGCCGCGGTCAGATGCTGGCGGTCGCCACGAGCGCCCAAGCGGGAACGGGATCGGACAAACCGAGCAGACCGCTGCGTCCCGCGAGCATCCAGCCGATGGCGGTGGTGAGCTCGTACGTCAGACCGCTCAGGACGAGCGTGACGACGTCGGCGTGGCGGCGAAGGGCGTGGATGCCGGCGCAGCCGGCCGTGAAGGTCGCGTCGGCGAGCGCGACTGGGTCGAGTGGCATGACGGCCTCCGGGAAGGGGGGCTCTGGGGAGATCGACCACGGCCGCATCGGGCGAGGTACCGGCGCGGCCGCTTCGGCGACGGACGGTCGGTCAGACCGAGCGCGCCTGGGGGGACACGAACAGCCGCCAGAGCTCGAATGCGGCCAGGGCGGCGACCGCGAGCCCGATCACGACGTGTGTCCACGTTGGCACGGCCGAGTCCGCGAAGCCGAGCGCCCACGGGGCAATGGACACCCAGAGGCCGACGGCGAGGTTTATGTACTTCTCCCAGTCGTAAGACTTGCTGAGGGCGAGCACCGCGATAATTGCGATGGCCATCCCGCACACGAAAGCGATTTGGGCCCCGGCGGTCTCGCTTCCGAGGCTCAGGTACCAGGGCATCATGAGCAGAGCGACGCCGAGCAAGGCATTGAGGGCGTTTGGGATCATGTCCTCGGTTCGGTTCTCCATGGTTCGCATCGTTGCCTCCTTACGGAAGAGGGGAGAACCGGGACCGGACACACTGAACACGGGGCCCCGGGGCGGCAGACGGCCTGCCGCCTCCTGAGATCGAGCATCCGACCATGTCGCTTCGAAGCATTGATGTGGCTCAAGATGAGCGAGGAGCTCCCGTGGCCTTAGCCCGCAGGCACTCGGCATGCGTGGAGCTGGCGGCCCGGCCCGTACCTGATCAGATGATTGATTGACGGTCCCCAAGCGTGCAGCCCGCCGCGGGACTTCGCGGGCGCGGTGGCTTACGCGGAACGGCCCAGGGCCCAACGTCGAAGGGACCCCGTGTGCCTTCCCTGTTCCGGCTGGCTTCCAGGCTGGCGTGAAGGCCGCCAAACGACCTTGAACTGGCGCAATCCAGCTATGGTCACAGACGGCCCGAGGATCAGGTCGAGCGCGTGCTAGTGGTCGAACTCTGATGGATGGAACCCATACCCTGGGTCTGCTGCCGACCCACAACAGTCAATTAACTGCGACCTTGTCGATCCCAGAAGCGGACGCATCGAGTGCTGTCTCTGAGGCAGTAATACGCGCATTACGGCCAATCAGTGATCTCCTACTGTATTCATTAAATTGAATAAAATCACCTGATTTAGTGCCACGATACTCGATCGTTGCAATCTTTTCAAATGGTCGCAGTGCTAATTTGCCTCGGTGCTCATCACCGACGGCTAAATTAGATCATCATTGTCAGGCGCTGTTGGCACGCAAAATGTTCTCGCCAAGGATAGCACCAGCACCTAGCTTTTACGGAACAGCTCTTCCAAGCGCCGTTTGCAAGCGACGGGTCAGCTTCTATCCATTGCCTATACGGAGTGCCCCGCCTAAAGCGAACATGGCAGCCATCTACGTCCTCCCAATCTGACCTCACAAGTGGGAGCGATGCGGCCAGCAGCACATGGATCCCACCGTAGCGCATACGTTGGGCGAACTTCTCGGTTTCTAGTGGGTCAGACCCAATTTATCGCAATCATGAACTCAGAGAGGGCAGTCATGCCTGCTTCTGTGATGGTCCACTCAACAACGGAATTACCGCGCAGATGATGCAGGCGCGGACCTCCGATCCGTTGGATAAGACCCAGACGTTCCAGAAGGAGATTTCTCGTATCATCGGCCGCCATCTCGCGGTTGCGTGCACCGATCAAAGCGAGGCGCTCGCCTTGTGTCTTCTTCAATAGATCGCTCACCGCTTGGCCAGTTCGTCTGCGCCGGTGGTCCGAATCGAGAACAAGGAGGCCGGCATGTGATCGTCGCACCTCCCGCGTTGCAGGATCCTGCAATAATCCCTCGACGCTCCGCTCGCCGGAGCGTCTGATCACCGCCTCGCCGTCACTCATAGTGATTATAGGCGTTCTGCAATTGATCATCACAGAGCGTTTGACCCTCTATCTGAAACGACGCTGCGTCCCGCGATGTCATTGATTCGCTCGAAGCTGACTCGTCTCGGCAATAGCGGAGACGAATGCCGCATCCTGCCGTGCACGATCTCAATCTGGCGCGCCGCAAAGCATGCCCGGGCCGGCGCCTTCACGAAGGGTCGATCGAGCAGCGTTCGCTTCAGGCCGCCCTTGGGGAGCCTGAAGCGGAAAGCTGGACTGGCCTCCTGATGCCTCTCATCAACCCGCCTTGAGGTACTTCTCCATGCTGGCACCGAGGCCGGCGGAATGCGCCTCGAGCTTGTCGGAGATCCGCCGGACCATCTCTGCGAGTTGTCCCGTCTCTCCGGCCGCGGCCGAGACACCAGTGATGTTGGACGACATCTCCTGTGTCGAGGCGGCCTGCTCCTCGACGGCGCTCGCCATGGCCAGCGTGAGTTTCGAGAGCTCGGCCACCTCGTCGGTGATCAATCGGATCGCCGTCACGGCCTCGCCGGTCGCCTTCTGGATGGCGTGAACCTTGTGGGTGATCTCGCCGGTCGCCCGCGCCGTCTGGCCGGCAAGTTCCTTGACCTCTGTGGCCACCACCGCGAAGCCGCGCCCGGCCGCGCCTGCACGCGCCGCCTCGATCGTGGCGTTGAGCGCGAGGAGGTTGGTCTGGTCGGCGATCGACTTGATCATTCCCACCACCGCGTCGACCTCGCCGGCGTTGGCCGCGAGATTGCGCACCGTTGCGTCCGTCGCCGTCGCTTGGTTGGCGATCTGCTGGGTGCGTTCGGAGACCCGCCCGACCTGGCCCGAGATCTCGTGGATCGAGCTGGTCATCTCCTCGGATCCCGCCGCCACGGAGTTCGCGCGCTCGCTCGCCGCGTCTGCCGAGCGGTTCAGGCCCTCCGCCGAATCTTTCATCTCGCCGATTGCGGTCCCGAGGGCCTCGACGACGCCAGCGACGTCCTCGGCCATGGCGAGCTGTGCGGTGATGACCGACCAAGTCAACATGGGCCCAACATAGGCTCCATCCGCGTCGGTGATGGCGGAGACCTGCAAGTCGAGGGTCTCGGGTCCGACCTTGATCTTGGTGCGGTGGGGCAGTCGGCGCGCGTCAGCCAGCATGTTTCGCTGATGATGCGGATTCTTGTGGAACACGTCGAAGGACTGACCCATCATCTCGGAGACCTTGATCGGCAGATACCGTTCGATAGCTTCCAGTGTCTTGCGCGAGGTGTTGTTGATGTAGTTGATCTTGAAATCGTTCTTCGGGTCTGCGGTCATGACCGCGACCGGCATCTCGTCGATCATGCGCAGCAGTCGGTTGGTCTCGCTCTTCTTGGCCGTGATGTCGCTGGCGAACTTGATGACCTTGAACGGCTTGCCGTCGGAGCCCAGGATCGGATTGTAGGTGGCTTCGAGCCAGACCTTCGCGCCGGACCGCGCGCGGCGGGGAAATTCGCCGGACGCAAACTCGCCGGCTCGCAGCTTCGACCAGAATTCGTCGTATTCCGAACTACTGGCCATCTCCTCGCCGACTAGGATCCGGTGGTGTTTTCCCTGCAGGGAAGCCAGATCGTAGCCCACGACGGCCAGAAAATTCGGGTTGGCGCGCAGGATCGTGCCATCCATACCGAACTCGATGATGGCCAATGAGCGCGTCAGCGCGTCGATGGTGGCCTGGGTTTCATTATAGGCAGACTTACGGAACATGGCGCAACTTTCATTGGACGCCATATCGTGACATAGAGACAATAAGCTGGACTTAGCAGCACCTCCGAATCCGGCCTGGAACGTGCAGCGCCACGTTTCATTTCGGGGAATTTTTGGAGCCTGATACAGATATCGGTCGGATCATGAGCTATTCCGTGTCAGATGGATCCTCGCCTTCAGTCTTCGCTGCTGCCGGCGAGCGGACAGCGGTTGTCAAATGACCAGAGCCGGTCCGAGCGCGCGCGTCGGGAGCTGCTGCGCCCGGTGGCACGGCTGGCGACGGCATGATCCGCGCGTCAGGTCGAACGTGGTATTTCCGGTCGCTTGACCTGCGCCTTCATCCGCGCCGAAGCGTCCGTCCGGTGTACGGAACTCGCTCAGTCTGGGACAGAGCCGTGATCCGGATCGCCTATCCCGCATTCGCGAGATTATGGCAAAGGCTACCGCGAAGCCTGCTCCAAGTCCTCTTCGTCTGAGAGCCGAAGGAATTCCTCGACCTTCGCGACGTTGCGCTCCGCCAAGGCGAGGACTTTCCAGGCCGCGGCCAGCATCTCCGGCTCGGCGGCCAGCCTCTCGTCCGGCGCTTTGAGGACCCGTCTGAGGCCGCCGGCCAGTGCCCGCATCGACGCCGCGGCCTGACGGATCTGCGCGATCCGCGGACCGATGTCCTCGCCGGAATCGAGGCGCCGGCGCAGGTCCAAAAGTATCGCGCGGGCGCTCTCGGCGCCCGGGATGGTGCCGAGAGGGATGATGTCGGCCATGGCGATCACGCCTGCCCGACCCGGTACGGGCCGCAACGCCGGTGCCCCGCCGCGGCATCTCCCCGGCAACCCGGCCGAAGCGTGGGATTGGCCCCGAGGCCCGGGACGCTGGCTGTGCTGCACGCCATCGGGATCGGCTCAGGCCGCGCGCACGGTGGTGAGGAAGCGCGTCATCTCCGCTGCTAGCTGCTCGGCGTGTCGCGACAGCTCGCCGGACGACGCCAGCACCTGGGTCGCCGCCGCGCCGGTAGCCTCCGACGCTGACGCGACTCCGGCGATGTTGCCGGTCACCTCCGCGGTGCCCGTCGCCGCCTGGGCGACGTTGCGCACGATCTCCTGGGTCGCCGCGCCCTGCTGCTCCACGGCGGCGGCAATGCTGGCCGCCACCGTGTTGATCTCGCGGATGCGCCCCGTGATCGCGCCGATGGCCGAGACGGCCTCGCCTGTCACGCCCTGGATGCGGCCGATATGGCCGCCGATCTCGTCCGTCGCCCGGGCCGTCTGCGAAGCGAGTTCCTTGACCTCGGCTGCGACGACCGCGAAGCCTTTGCCGGCCTCGCCGGCCCGCGCCGCCTCGATGGTCGCGTTCAGCGCCAGGAGGTTGGTTTGGCCAGCGATGGCCGAGATCATCGCGACGACGTCGCCGATTCTCGCGACGGCCGTCGTGAGGTCCTCGACGAGCCGCGCCGTCCGGTCGGCCTCGCCGACAGCGGCCTGGGCGAGGGATGCCGATCCCTGTACCTGACGGCCAATCTCCTGAACCGAGCTCCCGAGCTCCTCGGAGGCCGCCGCCACGGTGCCGACGTTCGACGCTGCCTGATCGGCCGCCGCAGCCACGGCCGTGGACTGCGTGGCCGTCTCGGTCGCGGTCGCCGTCATCGTCGCGGCCGTGGCCTGCAACTCCGTCGCGGAGGCCGAGACCATCCCGACGATGCCTCCGACGGCCCGCTCGAAGCCGTTCGCGAGGTCCATCATGAGGCGCCGTCGCTCGGCGCCGGCCGCCGCGTCGGCGGCGCGCTTCATCTCCGTGTCCTCGACGGCCTTCCGCGCGACCATGGCCCGGATGTCCGCAACGGCCTTGCCGACCTGGCCGATCTCGTCGCGACGGGCGGCCTCCGCGATGTCGGCATCGATATCGCCCTCGGCCATGCGCTGCAGAACGGCGACCAGCCGCGTCAGGGGCCGCGTCAGCCCGAAATGGACGATGGCGAACGCGATGGCCAGGGCCGCGAGCAGCCCGGCGACCGCGGCCGTGACGAGGACCGTCGTCGCCCGCTCCGCGCTCGCCTGGGCCTCCGCCTTCGCCTGGGCGAGCTCGGCCGCGAGATTGTCGATGCGCGGCTGGACGAGGTCGCGGACCTTGTTGCGGGCCGCGAGACCTTCGGAAAGCACGATTGTCCGCGCGGTCTCGGCGTCCCTGTCGAGGGCCGCCGCGTTCGCGCGCCCGACGATGTGGAAATAGGCCTCGACGGCCTCTCGCAGCTTCTGATTGACGGCCCGCCGCTCGGGCGAGTTCGACAGCGCGATCAGCCTGTCGACCGCCACGTAGGCCTGTTTCACGGCCTCGTCGTAGCGCGATCGGTACGTGGCCTGCTCGGGCGGCCGGTCCTCGATGAGAATGTTCCGATTCTGAACCGTCGCCTCGAGGACGTTCGTGCGAACAGTCAGGATATTCTCAAGTCGCGCGGACTGAACATCGACGATGTGCTGCGTCTTCTCGTTCAACTCATCGAAGACGCCGTGCGCGCGATACACGAGCCCGCCGGCGACGGCGGCGACCAGCAGCAGCGGGATCGTCACCTTAGTAACAATCTTGAGGTCGGACAGGCGCGACATGTACTGATGCTCCAATAATTCGGAATTTTGAAGTCGCCGCATTTAAAGACGCGTTGCTTGGCAATCGCGCTCTGGGGGGCGTCCTCAGCGCGACAAGAGAGATTTTCTGCCTTTCGGCGGTGACGCGATGCGCCGCCCGTCAACTACGAGGCGCGGGCCAGCGACAGGACCGGGCGCGCATCGGCGGTCGGGCTCCCGTCCGGATCGCTGGCGCTCACGCTTGGCGGCGGCGCAGCACCCTCGATGCGCGCGATCAGCGCCGCGACCTCGTGGACCGGGCGCGCCGGGCTGTAGAGGAAGCCCTGCGCGATGTCGCAGCGCTTGTCCCGGAGGACGTCCAGTTGCTGCCGGGTCTCCACGCCCTCCACCGTGACGCTCATCGACAGGGCCCGCGCCATTCGGGCGATGGCCTCGACCACAGCGACCTTCTCGGGGCGACCCTGCAGATCGCGCACGAAGGAGCGGTCGACCTTCACCTTGTCGAACGGGAATTCGGTCAGGTAGCTCAGGCTCGAGTAGCCCGTGCCGAAGTCGTCCAGCGCGATGCGCACGCCCGTCGCGCGCAGGCGCTTCAGGTTCTCCAGAACCTCCGGACCGTGGTCGAGCAGCACCGACTCGGTGATCTCGATCTCGAGCCGATCTGGCGCGAGGCCGGTCTCGCGGAGAACGGCCGCGACCTCGGCGTGGAAGCCCGGCATCCGCACGTGGATGGAGGAGATGTTCACCGCGATCTTCAGGTCGGACCACGTGCGGGCGTCGGTGCAGGCACGGCGCAGGGCCCAGCGGCCGATCTCGACGATGAAGCCGGTCGCCTCGGCGATGGGGATGATCTCCCCCGGCGAGACCCAGCCGTACCCGGGCTTGTTCCACCGCAGCAGCGCCTCGAAACCGGCGACACGACCGCTCCGCATGTCCACCAGGGGCTGGTAGTGCAGCTCCATCTCGTCCGCCGCGAGGGCCGCGCGCATGTCCAGGTCGAACTGCCGCTGACGGACGACCCGCTCCTCCAGCGACGGATCGAAGGTCCGCCAGCAGCCCTTGCCGTCCGCCTTGGCGGCGTAGAGGGCGAGGTCGGCGCGCATGAGCAGGCTGGCAGGCTCGATCGCGTCGTCCGGCATGTAGGCGATGCCGACGCTGACACCGACCTCCAGCCGGGCCTCGTCGATCTGGAACGGGCGGCGCAGCTCGGCCACCACGCGGGCGGCGAGGGCCTCGGCCGCGGGCCGACCGAGATCGCGGACGACCATCGCGAATTCGTCGCCGCCGAGGCGGAACAGGCTGTGCGGTTCACCGATGGCGAGCAGGCGTGCAGTGACCGCGCGCAGCAATCGGTCGCCGACAAGGTGGCCGCGACTGTCGTTGACGGCCTTGAAGCCGTCGAGGTCGAGATAGAACAGCGCACTCGGTCTCTCCGCCGTGCGAACCGTGCGGCAGAGCGTCCCCAGCGCGTCCTGGAAACCGCTGCGGTTCGGCAGTCCGGTCAGGCTGTCGTGACCCGCAAGGAAGGCGATGCGGGCCTGCGCCTCCCGGCTCTCGGTGGCGTCCGAGCCCACGCCGCGATAGCCCGCGAACGCTCCCTGCGCGTCGAAGACGGGCTTGCCGTTGAGCGTGATCCAGCGCGTGCCGGCCGCGGTACGGAGCCGGATGGTGCGATCGCGGAAAGGCGCGGGGACTGTCAGGAATTCCGTGTGCGGGCGGCGGGTTGAACATCAGGCCGCCATGGCCCGTGTGAAGCGCTCGCCGAAGATGACGGCGAACTGCGCCTTGGCCATGACCCACTCACGTGGCCCCATCTTCCACGCCTTCTCGGAGCGGTTCAAGACCAGGTAGAGCAGCTTCAGCGCGGCCTCGTCGGTCGGGAAGTGACCGCGGGCGCGCACAGCCCGGCGCAGCGTGGCGTTCAGGGCCTCGATGGCGTTGGTCGTGTACAGGATCCGGCGCACCTCGCCGGGGAAGGCATAGAACGGGACCACCTCGCCCCAGGCCCGTCGCCAGCTCTGGGCGATGGCTGGGTAGCGCCGACCCCATTCGCTTGTCTCGAAGGCCGCCAACGCCGCCTCGCCAGCCGCGGCATCGAGCGCGCGGTAGATGTCCTTCAGCGCACCCGCCACGAGCTTGCGGTCCTTGTAGGACACGAAGTCGAGGCTGTGGCGTAGCAGGTGCACGATGCAGGTTTGGACCAGCGCCTCGGGGAACACCGCCCGGATCGCATCGGGGAAGCCCTTCAGGCCATCGACCACGGCAAGCAGCACGTCCTCGACGCCGCGGTTCCTTAGCTCGTTCATGACCCGCAACCAGAACTTGGCGCCCTCGTTCTGCTCCAGCCAGAGGCCGAGGATCTCCTTGGAGCCGTCGGCGCGCACGCCCAGCGCGATGTGGACGGCCTTGTTGCGGACCACGCCCTCGTCACGCACCTTGATCCGCAGGGCGTCAAAGAACACGATCGGGTAGACCGGCTCCAGCGGCCGGGCTTGCCAGGCGGCGACCTCCTCCAGGACCGCGTCGGTCACCGCGCTGATCAGGTCGGGTGAGACCTCGATCCCGTAGAGCTCGCGCAGGTGCGCGGCGATCTCTCGGGTGCTCATGCCACGCGCATACATCGACACGATCTTGTCGTCGAAGCCCGGGAAGCGGCGCTGGTAGCGGGCGATCAGCTGCGGGTCGAACGTCGCATGCCGATCGCGCGGGATCGCCAGTTCGATCCGGCCCGTCTCGGTCGTGACCGTCTTGCGACCGTAGCCGTTGCGCGTGTTGCCGGCGTCCTCGCCCGCCAGATGATGGTCCATCTCTGCGTTGAGCGCCCGCTCGGCCAGGGCCTTCTTCAGCTCGTCCAACAGACCGTCGGCCTCGAAGGCCGTCTTCGGATCGGCCCCGGCCAGGAGCTGGTCCAGGATCGCGTCAGGGATGCGGGGTGCTTTGCGTCGTGCCATCGGGAACCTCCTTCGGGTCCACTATGGCCGCCCCCACACGAAATTCCTGACAGTCCC
>NZ_FOMM01000029.1:0-83331 GCF_900112625.1 Methylobacterium sp. 13MFTsu3.1M2 | reverse complement strand
GTCGGCGCGGGGGCATTTCCTCACCCCGCCGGGCAGAGTGCCGCCCGGTCTCACGCCCGCATCCGAGGCACGCCCCGCACCGGTCCGTCGCCCGGGGCGATGGCGGCTGAGAGCCACCGACGCGGGCGCCGCCCCGTCCCCGGACCCGCACGGTCAGCCACCGGGCGGGCCCCCGAAGGACGGCCCGGGATCGCTCCCGGGCCGCCGCGGACAGGTGCGGTCAGGAAGCACAAAATAGGAACATTGTCAAGGCAAACTGAGCGGCGCAGCGCGGTCGACGCGCCTCTCGTCATCGCGAGCGCAGCGAAGCGACCCAGGGCGGCGCAACATCGGCAAGGTCGCGCTGCTGGATTGCTTCGCTCCGCTCGCAAGGACGGCGGAACCGATCCCATGACCCGGAAACGATGTGAGAGTCGGGCGCGGGTCCCTCTCCCGTGCGGGAGAGGGATCGCGTCGCGGCGCGGCTGTGCCGACCGGCAGACTCCTGTCTTCCGGGCCTTTGCAACACGATCGGGAACGCGCCGTCGGCGGGTCCGGGTTCCGAGCTCGCCTGCGGCGCCCTGGAATGACGGGGCGGAGGCGGGCGACCGGTCAGTCCGCCCGCCGGAGGCGGCTCGCGAAGAAGCCGTCGAGGCCGCCGCGGGCGCCCTCCAACTCCGGCAGGTGGCACGGCAGCGTGCGCAGGTCGCCGCGGTCGTCGATCAGCGCCGCCGCGCCGCCGACCTCCTCGGGCCGGACCGGCACCCGCGCGTAGCGGGGATCGCGGGCCAGGAACGCCGCCACCTGCGCTTCGCCCTCTTCCGGCTCCAGCGAGCAGGTGCAGTAGACGAGGAGGCCGCCCGGCCGCACCAGCCCGGCCGCGTGGTCGAGGAGCTTCGCCTGGAGCGCGGCGAGCCGCCCGATATCGGCCTCGGCCTTCGTCCAGGCCACGTCCGGATGGCGCCGGATCGTCCCGGTGGCCGAGCACGGCGCGTCGAGCAGCACGGCGTCGTGGTCCTGCGGCTCCAGCGCGAGGGCGTCGGCGACCACGACGTCGACGGCGAAGCCGAGCCGCGCGACGTTCTCGCGCAGGCGCTCCAGCCGCGGTGCGGACCGATCGACCGCCGTGACCCGGGCGCCGGTGGCGGCGAGCTGCAGGGTCTTGCCGCCGGGCGCCGCGCAGAGGTCGAGGACGCGGGTGCCGTCCCCCGGCGCCAGGAGCCGGGCCGGCAGCGCCGCGGCGGCGTCCTGGACCCACCACGCTCCCTCCTGGAAGCCCGGCAGCTCGGGGATGGCCGGGCCGTTCTCGGGCAGGCGCAGGGAGCCGGTCGGCAGGGTCACGGCGCCGAGCCGCGCGGCCCAGTCGGCGGGCTCGCCCCGCGGGGTCAGGTCGATGGCGGCCCCCGCGAGGTGGGCGCGAGCGATCGCGGCCGCGCGCTCGGGCCCGTAGGCCGCGACCCAGCGGCGGGCGAGCCAGTCCGGGGTGTTGACCGCCAGGGCGTCGGCGTCCGCGGCCAGGATCGCGTCGCGCTCGCGGGCGACCCGGCGCAGCACCGCGTTGACGAGCCCGGCGAGATGGGCCGTGCGGGTATCCGCCTTGGCGAGCCGCACGGCGAGGTCGACCGCGGCGTGGTCGGGGACCGCGAGGTCGAGGATCTGGGCGGTCGCGGTGGCCAGCAGGGCCGTGAGCTGCGGCTTGGCCGCCGGGAGCCCGCGCTCGAGCCGCGCGGCCAGGGCGGCGCGGATCAGCCCGTAGCGGCGGAAGGTCGCCACCGCGATGGCCCGCGCCAGCCCGGCATCGGCCGGCGCCAGCGCCTCGGCGCGGATCGCCTGGGCGAGGGCGTCGTCGAGGGCGGGGGGGCGCTCCTGGCCGATCAGGGCCGCGACCGCCTGCATCGCCGCGCGGCGCGCCCCCAGTCCCGCGATGTCCGGACCGGTCCCGCCCGGTGCCGCTGCGTTCCGCGTGTTGCGGCCTGTGTCCCGCGATGCCACTTCTGCTCCAGATCCGATGTTTCCGGACCCACGCCCTCACACCCGAGCGAGCGCGATGCAAGAGCCGACCGCACGAGACCTGCACCGACAGGACCCGCACCGACAGGACCCGGCCGCGGAGGCCGGAGACGGCGCCGCCCCGCCCCGCATCCTCAGCCCGGCGGCGCAGCGCGCCCTCGCCGAGGCCGCCGAGCGCCGCGCGGCGATCGACGCCCGGGCCGCCGAGATCAGCGCCAAGCCCGAGCGCCAAGGGCGCGGCGGTCTGGAGCCGGTCCGCTACGACGACTGGGAGGTGAAGGGCCTCGCGGTCGACTTCTGAGGGACCCGACGCGGGGCGCCTACTCGGCCGGGACCGCCAGCGGCGCGCCGGCCTCTTCCTCGGCCCGGGCCTCGGCCACGCCAGCCCCGAAGCGCCGGTACCAGAGCCCGGTCAGGATCGGCACGAGGATCGAGGTGACGATGATGCAGATCGTCACCAGCACGGTGGCGGTCTGCGCGGAGGGGGCGAATTGCGGGGCGACGGCGGCGATCGCCAGCGGGTTGGCGGCCGCCGCCCCGGCGGTGGAGGAGGCGGCCAAGCCGGCCGTGCCGGTCCCGCCCCCGATCGCCCGGTCGGCCAGGATCAGCGGGATGCCGGTCAGGACGATCACCGCGAGCGCCAGCACGATGCCGAGCCCCGCGAGCGGCGAGAGCAGGTTGTTGAGGTCGACCGTGTTCCCCAGCGCGAAGGCGAAGAACGGGATCATCAGCTGGCCGCCGGGCGCGAACAGGGCCCGGAGCTTCGGGTCGAGGTTGCCGAGGGCGAAGCCGACCAGGAAGGGCAGCACCGCGCCCACGAAGATCTGCGGCTCGAAATGCGCCGCCCCGGAGGCGCCGAGGATGATCATGCTCATCAGCGGGCCGGACTCGATCGAGGTCAGGATGAAGGCGCCGGCCTCCTCGCGGCTGCCGTAGGTCTGCATCAGCGAGGCGTAGAGGCCGCCATTGGTCATATCCATGGCGCAGACGATCGCCAGGATCGACAGGCCGGCGAAGAAGCCGGTCTGGATGCCCTCGGGCGGGATGAACAGCCCGGCCACCAGCACGATCGCCCAGGCGGCGACGAGCTTGGTCGCCACCAGCGTGCCGGACTTGCGCAGCACCGTGCCGGTTGCCTTCAGGCTGACCGAGGCGCCCATGCAGAAGAACCAGACCGCCAGGATCGGGATCACGCCGGTCATGATCCCCTGCGTGAAGCCCTTGAAATAGGCCGGGGCGCCCGGCGCGAAGGTCTTGCACAGGGCCCCGAGCAGGAGCGGCACCAGCATCAGGCCGCCGGGAATCCTGTCGATCGCCGCCTTGATCTGCATGGCGCGTCCCTCCCGATCCGGGTCGTCCGCCGACGCGCCGGACCCGGGCGGGATCGCGGACGCCGCGCCGGCCCGCGCCTCTGTCGGGCGCCTCTCGGACCGGTGCGTCATCCTGTCGGGGCGCGGCGCGGGCCGTCAAGCGGCGCCCCGGCGCGGGGCTTGCCGAACGTGTCGCGCTGTCGGGCGCGGAACGTCGGGCGCCGGGCCCCGTTGGCGAGGTTCACCGGAGGGAGGCGACGATGGCGACGACAGTATCGGCCCGGAGCGCGGCCGCGGGCCCGCACGGCGAGATCCACCTCGCCCGCGGCGAGCGGCTCGGCATGCGGATGTGGCGGGCCGAGGAGCCCAACGCCGACAAGCCGATGACCACCTCGGCGCACGAGACGGTCGGCTACGTCATCAGCGGCCGGGCCGAGCTCGTGCTGGAGGGCGAGACCGTGGCGCTCGCGCCGGGCGATTCCTACTGCGTGCCGGCCGGCGCCGCGCACACCTACCGGATCCTGGAGACCTTCACGGCCGTCGAGGCGACCGCGCCGCCGGCCGGGTGAGGCCGGCGGGCCTCAGTGGGTCATGTAGACCTGCGTGCCGACATCGACCCGCGCGTAGAGGTCGACCACGTCCTGATTGTACATCCGGATGCAGCCGTAGGACGCGTAGGTGCCCACCGAGTTCGGCCGGTTGGTGCCGTGGATCGCGTACTCGCCGCCCGCGAGCGTCATCGCCGCCGCCCCCATGGGATTGTGCGGCGAGCCGCCCGCGATGAGGTTCGGCAACCGCGGGTTGTCGCGCTTCACCTCCGCGGGGGGCGACCAGGCGGGGGCGACGTACTTGCCGTCGATCGGCTTGATGCCGAACCACTGCTTGCCGGGACGGCCCACCGCCACGGGATAGCGGATCGCCGTGCCGTCGCCGTTCACCAGGTAGAGCTTGCGCTGCGACACGCTGATCACCACCGAGCCCGGCGCGACGCCGTTGGCGAAGGGGACGATCTCGCGCGCCTGCGCCGTCTGGAAACAACCGGCCAGCATTGCGCCGGCCAAACCGAATAGAGCCGCCACCCGACCCGACATCACCGCGATCCTCGCAAAGCTAGACTAGACGCGGGCAAGTAATCCCCAGCCGAGCTTACCGTTCCGAGAAAAGCTATGGTTGACGCGGTGTCATTCTGCGGATCCGCGGGGCACGGTAAAAGAGCAACCACGATCCACGGTGTACGGTCGGTTGCCCGGCCCTCCTTCCGCGGGCGTGTCAGCGCTCGTGGAGTTCGCTCCCGCGCCGATCCTCCGACTGCCAGCCGTGGCGCTCCAGTTCCGGGTCGAGATGCTCCTCCACCGGGTAGCCGACGCAGAGATAGGCCACGAGCCGCCACGTCTCCGGCACGGCCAGGATCGCCGTGACCGCCTCCGGCTCCAGGATCGAGACCCAGCCGACGCCGAGGCCGCGGGCCCGGGCGGCGAGCCAGAAACACTGCACCGCCCCCACGACCGAGTAGGCCAGGGTCTCCGGCATGCTGGCCCGGCCGAGGCCGAGGCCGGTCTCGGTGGCCACGTCGCAGAAGGCGGCCAGATGGACCGGCGCCTCTCGCAGGCCGGCGAGCTTCAGGCCGCGGTACTGCGCGGCCCGATCGGTCGCGTAGCCCGCGGCCGCGGCTTCGTTGCAGCCGGCGAAGTTCTCCGCGACCGCGCGGCGGCGTCCCGGATCCGCGACCCGCACGAAGCGCCAGGGCCGGCTGTTGCCGACCGAGGGGGCCCGGTGGGCCGCCGCGAGGCAGGCGCGCAGAGCGTCCTCGTCGACCGGATCCGTCCGGAAGCGGCGCACGTCGCGGCGCCACGCGAACAGCGCGTCGAGGTCGTGCAGGAAGGCGGCGTCGAAGGCGGGCGGGCCCATGATGCGGCTGGCATAGCCGCAACCCCGGCCCGACGGGAAACGGAAAAAAGGCCGCCCGAGGGGCGGCCTGAAGTCTTGGGTCTCGAAACCTCGGAGTGCCGGATCCTGGGATCCCGAGCGGCGACCGATGGCTGGGGAGCTGGGTGTCGGTCGCCGACCGGGCAGAACCCGGCGAGGTTCGACGCCTGTTGTCGCGCCGCAACGCGGCCTGCAAAAGGCGTGAATCGGGCCAAACCGTGTTTTTTGTCGCTTGGGCGTGTCTCGCGGGACACGGCGTGCGCGACCCTTGCGGGCCGCGGCGGCGAGGCCCATCATCCGGCAAAGCATCGATGCACGGGAGCCGTGATGACCGAGAGGACGAGCGCCGGGTCGAGGCCCGACGAGGCGGCGGGCCATGTCATCCCCTTCCCCGCCCGCGCGGCCCCTCCGCAGATCGCCTTCAACCGGGACGAGCTCCGCACGATCTTCAACCTCTACGGCCGGCAGGTCGCCGCGGGCGAGTGGCGCGACTACGCCCTCGATTTTCGCCGCGACAAGGCGGTGTTCTCGATCTACCGGCGCTCCTCCGAGATGCCGCTCTACCGCATCGAGAAGGATCCCAAGCTCGCCCGGCGCCAGGGGGCCTACGCCGTCGTCGCCGCGAGCGGCCAGATCCTGAAGCGCGGCACCGAGCTCGCCCGGGTGATCGCCGTGCTGGAACCGGCACCGGCGGCGGTCTGACGGCGCCCGCTCAGGACAGGGACAGGCGCCGGACGGTCGCGGCGATCTCGGCCACCGCCTCCGGCGCCAGGGGCCGGATCGGCCGCGGCGGCTCGGCGCGGCACAGGCCCATGAGATCGGTCAGGGCGTAGACCACCCGCAGGCTGGAATGCGTCCGGAACAGCGTCCAGAGGGGCTCCAGCTCGGCGTTGAGGGCGCGGGCCCGCTCGGTCTCGCCCGCCGCCACGGCCCGGACGATCGCCAGGCAGGTCCGGGGGAACAGGCCGCCCGCCACGCTGAACCACGCCGCGCCGCCGGCGATCAGCGCCTCGGTGACGTTCCAGTCGCCGCTGAACCCGATGGGGAAGCCCGCCGGGACGGCCTCCCGCAGGGTCGCGATCCCGGAGGCGGCCCGCGCCGGCTCCGGCGCGGCGCACTTGGCGGCCACGATCCCGGGCTGGCGGGCGATCCGGCCGATCAGCGCCGGCGTGAAGTGGAAATGCGTGGTCGCGGGGTTGTCGTAGAGGACGAGGGGCAGGCCGCCCGCCTCCCCTACGGTCGCGAAATGCGCCTCGACCTCCGCCTCGGTGAGCGGCGTGTACGAGACGGGGGCGAGGAGCCCGGCATCCGCGCCGGCCGCCCGCGCGTCCTGCGCGAGGCGGACGGCCTCGTCGGTGCGCAGGGCGCCGATGCCGACGAGGAGCGGGACCCGTCCGGCCACGGCCTCGGCGGCGATCGCCACCGCCCGGCGCCGCTCCTCGCGGCTCAGGTACGCGTAGGTCCCGGTGCTGCCGAGGAGGCCGATCGAGTCGACCCCGGCGGCCGCCAGGGGCTCCAGCAACCGGCGCAGCGCTTCCGCGTCGACGCGGCCGTCTGCGTCGCTCGGGGTGATCGGGAAAGCGGAGAGGCCGGAGAGGTCGGAGAGTGCGGGCATGGCCCGAGCCTAGCGCATCCGCGCGCGGCGGCTAGGCAAAAAGAAACCCCGGCGGTGTCCCGCCGGGGTTCCCTCGTCCCGTCTTGTTCGGGCTGGCTTATCGGCGGTCGCCGATCAGGCTCAGCAGGAACTGGAACATGTTGATGAAGTCGAGATAGAGCGTCAGGGCGCCGTTCACCGACATCTTGGCCGCCATCTCGCCGTCGAAGCCGCCGTAGAGATACATCTCCTTGAGCTTCTGGGTGTCGTAGGCGGTCAGGCCCGCGAAGATCAGCACGCCCAGCACCGAGATGGCGAACTGGAGGGCCGACGAGGCGAAGAAGATGTTCACCAGCGACGCGAGGATGATGCCGATCAGGCCCATCATCAGGAACGAGCCCATGCCGGAGAGGCTGCGCCGGGTGGTGTAGCCCCACAGGCTGAGCGAGCCGAAGGCCGCCGCCGTGATGAAGAACACCTGCACCACGCTGCCCCCGGTAAACACCAGGAGGAGCGAGGACATCGAGGCGCCCATCACCGCCGCGAAGGCCCAGAACATCGTCCGCGCGGACGAAGCCGACATCCGGTCCATCCGCATGGAGAAGACGAAGATGAACGCGAGCGGGGCGAGCATCAGGACCCACTTCAGCGGGCTGAGGTAGAGGGTCTGACCGAACGGGGTCAGGACCGGGCGGGTGCCCTGGTAGGCCGCCACGGAGGCCATGTTCAGGCCGAGCGCGACGAGACCCGAGATGCCGAGCCCGACGATCATGTTGTTGTAGACGCCGAGCATGAAGGTGCGCAGGCCCTGATCGACCTCGACCTGGGTGCCGGCGTAGCCGGTCGGCTGCTGGGCGCCGTACCGGAAGGGGCTGTTCTCGAATGCCATGGGAGTTTCCTTGCGGAGGCTCTCTCAGCGTGGTGTTCGGTCGAGGCCCACGCAGGACCTCTGGCGCCGGGCTGGCGCCTCGATCGGGAATATGTTGCGCCCGAAGCCGCGACACAAGTCCCCGGCCACGGTTCCGGGGCCGCTTTTCCGTGTCCGGCGGATGTATTTTTGTCCATCTGGGCCGGGATTAAAATGCATTCCGCTCCGTCGTCGGGTTGTTCGATTGACGGTTGCCGCCGTCCAGGCGTTTCGATGTGCCCGCGCGAAGTCTTAACGGCTTCCTTATGCCACGTGCGTCCGCGTGCGCCCCGGTTTCTCCGGTCCGGACCGCCAAGTCCTGGCGGGTTCGTGCCTGCAAGGCGGGTCCGCAGCCTCGGAGATCCGCTCTCCGGCGCGCGGGATCTGGGCGGCCCGGGAGGGGCGGTTCAGTGCGTCATCCGGCGGGCCAGGGCACGGCCCAGACCCAGCAGCATCAGGTCGGCGGCCGCCCGCACCTCCGCGGGCATGTCGTCGGTGAGCGTCTCCTTGAGCGCGACGGCGAGGTCGGCCGCCCGCTCCAGCGGGTCGCCGCCCGCCATGGGCCTGCCGACCACGTAGCGGTCGCCGCCGTCGCGGATCTCGGTGATGTCCATCAGGATGCCGTGCGAGCGCTGCGGCTCGCCGTCCTCGTTCCGATGGGTCCGCCCCCGGCTGAGGAGCCAGCGCACGGTGCCGTCCGCCTTGAACACGCGGTACTCGGCAAGGACCAGCCCGCTCGACCGGACGGCCCGGAGCATGTGGTCCATCAACCACGTCATGTCCTCGGGATGCACCGCGGCCAGAGCCATCGGCCCGTTGATCGGACGGTCGGCGAGGTCGGGATTGCCGGTCAGCAACCGGGCCGCGCCCGCGTCGTAGACGACCACGCCGCGGACGTGGTCCCACTCCCAGGCTCCCACAACGCACGAGGCTTCGAGAGCCGCCCGGAGACGGTCGGCGTTCTCCGCGTAGCCATCGATGACGTTGATTCGCATGGTGGACGGTCCCCCCGGGCCGCTCGAAGCTCGAATGTCTAGCTCCGTACCAATCTTCCGGCGAAATGACAAAGAGTTCACTTGCGAATACCCCTTCACGGGGGCACCTCTTGTCATGGTTGGGAAATTTTCCCCCGTTGCGAGTGATTCGAGGGGCCGCCATGGATGAGAACGGACTCGAATTCCTGCGGACGATTGCTGACCGGAAGGTGGAATCTTCCGCCGCGCGCGCGCTGAACAGGATTGCGCAGTCCCTCGATTTGCCGATCGAGGCGTTCTACGGTTCCGATCACTGCGGATCTGTGGACCGTCCGGCCATCGAGCGGGAGACGGAGCGGCTGCTGATGCTGGTCGGGGTCCACCTGCGCCGACTCGATCCTGCGGCGCGGAGGCGATTCGGTGAGGCGGTCCAAGCTCTGGTCGGCCCCGAACCGACCGAGGCATGCGCGCGCACCGCGGAGAATGCGGAGCGCGGCGACCCGTGAGCGCGGGGTCCGACGGTTGGAAGCCTCTCCCCCACGGACCGAGGGCGCCGATATCCCGCCGGGCCGTCTCCGGCCGGGCGCGGTCCATCGCTCTCGACGTCCTCGATCGCGGCCTCCGCCGGGGCTGAGCCGGATACGGAGACTGCGGGATCGGCCTCCGTCAGGTCTGCCGGAGATACGGCGCCGGCTTCTGCCCCAGGATCCGCCACGTGCCGACGAGCCCGAGGAGGATCGCCAGCGCCACCGCGGCCACGGCCGCGACCAGCGCGCCCGACAGGTCGAGGCGGAAGTCGAGGTGCATGACCTTGGCGACGATCACCCAGCCGGCGAGCGTCCCGGCCAGGAGGCCGAACAGCGCCGTGGCGAGCCCCAGCGCCGCGTATTCGAGGGCGTAGGCGGTGAGCAGGCGCGCCCGGCTCGCGCCCAGCACCTTGAGCACGACGGCGTCGTAGAGCCGCGCCCGGTGCCCGGCCGCGATGGCGCCGGCCAGCACGAACAGGCTCGCCAGCACCGCCACGGCGCTCGCCCCCCGGATCGCCAGGACCAGCCGGCCGACGAGGTCGCCGATGGCGTCCAGGGCGTCCTTCACCCGCACGGCGCTCACCGACGGGAAGGTCTTGGCGACGTCGCGCAGGATGCGGTTCTCGGCGGAAGCGTCGGTGCCGCCGGGCAGGGTCAGCGTCGCGAGGTCGGAATGCGGCGCCCCCCGGAAGGTGCCCGGCGAGAACACCATCACGAAGTTGATGCCGAGGTTGCGCCACTCCACCCGGCGCAGGTTGAAGATCGTCGCGGTGAGGTCGCGCCCGAGCACGTTCACCGTCACGGTGTCGCCGAGCTTCAGGCCGAGCTGGCGGGCGAGGTCGGCCTCGAAGGAGACCAGCGGCTTCGCGCCCTGCTCCGGGCTCCACCACGCGCCCTCGGTGAGGCTGGAGCCGTCCGGCACCGTGTCGGCGTAGGTGATGCCCCGGTCGCCGTCGAGCACCCAGGCGGCGTCTTCCGGGGGGCGGATCTTGCTCGCCGGCACGCCGTTCAGGGCGACGATCCGGCCGCGCATCATCGGCACGTCCTCGATCTTCCCGCTCGGGGCCGAGCGCGCCAGGAACTCCCGGAACTGGGCGGCGTCCCGCGAGGGTATGTCCAGGAAGAAGAGATTCGGCGCCCGGGCCGGCAGGGTCGCGCTGATCGTGCGGCGGACATTGGCGTCGATCAGGCTGAGCGTCACGAGGAGCGTCACGCCGAGGCCGAGCGACAGGACGATGGCGGGCGTCAGGGCGCCGGGCCGGTGCAGGTTGGCGAGCGCCATCCGGGGCGCCGGCCAGCGCGGGTGCGGCAGGCGGCGGGCGAGCGCCATCAGGCCGAGCGCCACCCCATGCAGCAGGCCGAACGCGATGGCTGCGGCCGCGATGAAGATCAGCGCGACGCGCCGGTCGAAGGCGGTCGCCACCGACAGGCCGACCAGGGCCGCGAGGCTGACGGCGAGCCAGATCCGGTAGCGCCAGCGCGGGCTGACGCGGGCCGGGTCGACCGTGTCGCGGAACAGCCCGGAGACCGGCACGTCGTGGGCGCGGCCGAGCGGCGTGATCGCGAACGCGAAGGCCGTGATCAGCCCGTAGGCGGCCGCGAGCGCCAGCTCCCCGGGGGCGAGCGTCGGGTTCAGCGGCAGCGGCAGGTCGGCGGAGAACAGGGCGTCGAGGAGGAAGGGCAGGCTCGCGCCGATCGCGAGGCCGATCAGGGTGCCGAGGCCGGCGATCAGCATCACCTGCGTCAGGTACAGGGCGACCACCTGCGAGCCCGGCGCGCCGACGCTCTTGAGCGTCGCGATCGAGGGCCGCTTGCGCTCCACGAAGGCGTGGACGGCGTTGCCGACCCCGACGCCGCCGACGATCAGCGCGGTGAGTCCCACCAGGGTCAGGAACTGCGTGAAGCGCTCGATGCTCTTGGCGAAGCGCGGGTCGGCGTTGGTGCGCGAGCGGATCTCCCAGCCGGCCTCGGGGGTGGCGGCGCGGATCCGGGCCTGCGCCGCGTCGAGGTCGGCGTCCGGCGTGCCGGGCGGCAGGACGAGGCGGTAGCTCCAGCGGTTGAGGCTGCCGGGCTGGACGAGGCCGGTGGCGCGGAGCGTCGGCTCGGAGACCATCAGCCGCGGACCGAAGCCGATGCCGCCGGCGATCTTGTCGGGCTCGGACACGATGGTACCGCGGATCGCCACGTCGTGCCCGGCGAGCGCGATCCGGTCGCCGACCTTGACGTCGAGGCGGGTGAGCAGGGCCGGGTCGGCGAGCGCCCCCGGCACCCCGTCGCGCTCCGCCAGCAGGTCGGCGAGGCGGCCCGGCGGGTCGGTCGCGAGGTCGCCGGCGGTCGGATAAGTGGCGGGGTCGACGGCCTTCAGCTCGACCAGGGCCGCGTCGCCGCTGCCCGCCACCGCCATGGCCCGCAGGGAGGCGACGATGTCGAGGCGGCCTTCGCCCGCCAGCGCCTGCCTCTCCGCGTCGGTCGCCTCGCGGTTGATGAGGTTGAAGGCGAGGTCGCCGCCGAGGATGCGCCGGCCCTCCCGGCCCAGCCCGTCGGACAGCGAGCGCGAGATCGACGCCACGCCCGCGATGGCCATGACGCCCAGCGCGATGCAGGCGAGGAACACCGCGAAGCCGTCGAGCCCGGCCCGCAACTCGCGCAGCGCGAGGCGCAGGGTGAGCGGGATCCGGCGGGGCGCGGGGTCGGGGCGGGTGATCGTGCCGTGCATCAGGCGGTCACCGCCTCCTCGATCCGCCCCGAGCGCAGGCGCACGGTGCGGTCGCACAGGCGAGCGAGGCCGTTGTCGTGGGTGACGAGGACCAGTGTCGCGCCGCGGTCCCGTTTCAGCCGGAACAGCAGGTCGACGATCTGGCGGCCGGTGGCCTCGTCGAGGTTGCCGGTGGGCTCGTCGGCGACCAGGATCGCGGGGTCGGGGGCGACCGCCCGGGCGATGGCGACGCGCTGCTGCTCGCCGCCGGAGAGCTGCGCCGGGTAATGGTGCAGCCGGTGCCCGAGGCCGACCGCCTCCAGCTCGGCGCGGGCCCGCTCCAGGGCGCCGGGCCGGTCGGCGAGTTCGAGCGGAAGGGCCACGTTCTCGAGCGCCGTCATGGTCGGCACGAGGTGGAAGGCCTGGAACACGATGCCGATCCGGCGCCCGCGGAACCGCGCCAGCGCGTCCTCGTCGAGGCGGACGAGGTCGGTGTCCTCGATGACGACGCCGCCGGAATCGGGCCGCTCCAGCCCGGCCATCACCATCAGCAGCGTCGACTTGCCGGAGCCGGACGGGCCGACGAGGCCGACCGCCTCGCCGCGGTCGACATTCAGCGAGATGCCGCGCAGGACGTGGACGCGGGCGGCGCCGCGGCCGAGGCTGAGATCGATGTCCGACAGCGCGATCGCGGGCTCGCGCAGCACCTTGCCTTGGCTCACCGGTGAGCCGATCTGTGGGCGATGACGAGCATGGCGCGCGAGGTCCTCACGTGGGGTCGATCCCTTCGGCTTCGATCTTGGCTCTACGGGCCGCGGGTGCACCGCGATATGGGTTCGGCATTGGGGCCGCGCCATGACGCGCGCGCTGTGTTCCGGCGCACGGCCCTGTATGCCGCAGCGCTAGCGCTCCTGATGGTCCCTTTCATGACAGCCGTCGCGCCGGGAGCGCGGGCCGCGCCCGGCGAGCCGGTCAAGCTCGTCGCCCTCGGCGACAGCCTGACCGCGGGCTACAAACTCCCGGCCGACGCCGCCTTCCCGACCGTGCTGGAGCGCCTGCTCAAGGCCAGGGGCGCGGACGTGACGGTCGCCAATGCCGGCGTCTCCGGCGACACCGCCACGGGCGGCCTCGACCGGGTCGACTGGTCCGTCCCGGACGGGACCGCGGGCGTGATCCTGGAACTCGGTGCCAACGACATGCTGCGCGGCACCGACCCGAAGGTCACCGAGGGCGCGCTCTCGGCGATCATCGAGCGGCTGAAGGCGCGGGGCATCCCGGTCCTGCTCGCCGGCATGCAGGCCGCGCCCAATCTCGGACCCGACTACAAGGCCCGGTTCGACGCGATCTACCCGGCGCTCGCCAAGCGCTACGGCCTGACCCTCTACCCGTTCTTCCTCGACGGGATCATCGGCGACCGGGCGCAGCACCTCGACGACATGATCCACCCGAACCGGCAGGGCGTGGAGACCATCGCTTCCCGCATGCTGCCGACGGTGGAGGGTTTCCTGGGGGGCCTCCGGCAGGGGGCGTCGCGGTAGTGCCGCGCCTGTTCACCGGCCTCGCGGTGCCGCCCGCGATCGCCGACGCGCTCAGGGCCTGGCAGGGCGGCCTGCCCGGGGCCCGCTGGATCGAGCCCGGCGACTTCCACGTGACCCTGCGGTTCATCGGCGACGTCGACGCGACCACGGCCGACGACGTGGTGGAGGCGCTGTCCGAGATGCGGGTCCGCCCGGCCCTGACGGTGACGCTCGACGGCCTCGGCATCTTCGGCGGCGACAGGCCGCGGGCGCTCTACGCCTCGGTGGTGCCGGAGGCGGAGCTGACGGATCTCCAGGCCGAGCAGGAGCGGCTCGTGCGCCGGGCCGGGGTCGAGCCGGAGCGGCGGAAATTCACCCCGCACGTGACCCTGGCGCGCCTCCGGCGCGACGCCACGCCGGAGGCGGCGGCGATGTACCTGTCGCAGGCGCCGGTCTTCGCGCCGCTGATTTACACGTCGGAGAGGGTGACGCTGTTCTCGGCGCGGGACTCGACCGGCGGCGGTCCGTACGTGGCGGAGGCGGAGTTCCCGTTCGCGTGATGCGCCTGGGCTCGGTCGTTCACGTCCTTGCGAGCGAAGCGAAGCAATCCAGAGTCGGCGACATCGCCCCGAACGTCGCGCTGCCCTGGGTCACTTCGCGTCGCTCGTGATGACGGAGGTTCGGTCTTCATGCGGGCCGATCGCGCGATCGGCCCGAACCGGCCTACAACCGCCGCAGCGCCACGCTCTCGATCCGGTGGCTCGCGCCCTTGGTGAGGATCAGGCTCGCCCGCTGGCGGGTCGGCACGATGTTCTCGCGCAGGTTCGGCAGGTTGATCGTCGTCCAGAGCCGGTCGGCGATGTCGAGGGCCTCGGTCTCGGCGATCTCGGCGTATTTCCGGAAGTACGAGCGCGGGTCGCGGAACGCCGTCTGCCGCAGCTTCATGAAGCGCGTGACGTACCAGCGGTGCAGGTCGTCCTCGTGGCCGTCGAGATAGATCGAGAAGTCGAAGAAGTCGGACACGAACGGGATCGCGGTCCCGTCCCGCGGCAGCCGCGCCGGCTGGAGCACGTTCAGGCCCTCGACGATCAGGATGTCGGGGCTCTCCACGACCCGCTCCTCCCCGGGCACCCGGTCGTAGACGAGGTGCGAGTAGAGCGGCGCGGTGACGCGCTTGTGGCCGGCCTTCACGTCGTGGAGGAAGCGCAGCAGCGCGGCGGTGTCGTAGCTCTCCGGGAAACCCTTGCGCTCCATCAGCCCGTTGGCGGCGAGTTCGGCGTTGGGCAGCAGGAACCCGTCGGTGGTGACGAGGTCGACCTTGGGGGTGTTGGGCCAGCGCGCCAGCAGGGCGGTCAGGATGCGGGCGGTCGTGGACTTGCCCACCGCCACCGACCCGGCGAGCCCGATGATGTAGGGCGCCTTGGTCTCGCGCTCGGCCATCAGGAAGCGCTGCGTCGCCTTGAACAGGCCCTGCGTCGCCGCGACGTACAGGGCGAGCAGACGGGACAGCGGCAGGTAGATCGCCACCACTTCCTCGACCGAGATCGGGTCGTTGATCGATTGCAGCCGCTCAAGGTCTTCCTGGTTGAGGGTAAGCGGCGTGTCGGCGCGCAGCTGCGCCCATTCCTCGCGGCTGAAGCGGCGATACGGCGAGAGCCGGTCGGACGCTTCGAGGATCGCCTCGACCGAGCCCGGCAGCGCGGCCGCGTTCACGCGTGGCGCCTCGCGGCCTTCTCGGCGATGCCGCTCTGGGCCGTGCGACGCTCCAGCTCCGCCATCACGGCATCGAGCTCGACCCCGCCCGCCCGGAGCAGCACGACGAGGTGGTAGAGCACGTCGGCGGCCTCGTTCCGCAGGCCGGTCTTGTCGCCCTGCACGGCCGCGATCGCCGCCTCCACCGCCTCCTCGCCGAGCTTCTTGGCCGCCTTGGCGGGGCCCTCGGACAGGAGCTTGGCCGTGTAGGAGGTGGCCGGATCGGTCCCGGCGCGGCTCGCCACGAGGGCGGCGAGGTCGGCGAGCGTGTAGGCGGTCATGAAGCGATCTGCATGTTGCGACGGCCCCTTATACAGATCAGGGCCGGATTTCGGCAGGAAACTGCGCCACGGCCGCTCGGCGGGCAAGCGGAGCGGGTGAAGGCCGCCCGGCTTTGTCTGGGGATCACCCGTTGTCTTGGGTTCACCCGTTCGGCAGGTGCCGCGCCAGCGCCTCCAGCACGGCCATGCGGACGGCCACGCCCATCTCGACCTGCTCGCGGATCAGCGACTGCGCCCCGTCGGCGATCTCGGAGGAGATCTCGACGCCGCGGTTCATCGGCCCCGGATGCATCACCAGGGCGTCGGGCTTGGCGAGCGCCAGCTTCTCGCCGTCGAGGCCGAAGTAGCGGAAATACTCCTTCACGGAGGGCACGAACGAGCCGTTCATGCGCTCCCGCTGGAGGCGCAGCATCATCACGATGTCGCAGCCGACGAGGCCCTTGCGCATGTCCGTGAAGGTCTCGACGCCGAAGCGCTCGATCCCGGAGGGCAGCAGCGTCGAGGGCGCGATCAGGCGGACCCGCGCGCCCATGGCCTGGAGCAGGATGATGTTGGAGCGCGCCACCCGCGAGTGCAGGACGTCGCCGCAGATCGCCACCTGCAGGCCCTCGATCCGGCCCTTGTTGCGGCGGATGGTGAGCGCGTCGAGGAGGGCCTGGGTCGGGTGCTCGTGGGCGCCGTCGCCGGCATTGACCACCGCGCAGTCGACCTTGCGGGCGAGCAGGTGAACGGCGCCCGCCGATTCGTGACGGACCACGATGATGTCGGGCCGCATGGCGTTGAGCGTCGCGGCGGTGTCGATCAGGGTCTCGCCCTTCTTCACCGAGGACGAGGCCACCGACATGTTCATGACGTCGGCGCCGAGCCGCTTGCCGGCGAGCTCGAAGGACGATTGCGTCCGCGTCGAGGGCTCGAAGAACAGGTTGATCTGCGTGCGGCCCCGCAGGGTCGTGCGCTTCTTCTCCACCTGCCGCGAGATGTCGACGGCGGATTCGGCGGCGTCGAGCAGCCCCTCGATGTCGGGCCGGGTCAGGCCCTCGATGCCGAGGAGGTGCCGGTGCGGGAAGGCCGGGGGCGCGGGCGTCGTCATGATGAGGCCCGGGTGTAGGTGCGGCGCGCCCGGGGGGCAAGGCTGTTCGGCGCTCATCCCGGTTCAGTCATGACGCTCGCTCCGTCAGGGGCTGCGGGCGTCACGGGTTCGAGGCCCACGCTGTCCGTCCGGCGGCAGGATGGGGCTCGTCGCGCTCCGTCATCGACGGCGCGCGCCCATCGGGGCAGTCGCACTTCGAGGGGCGGCTGCGGCCTTTTTCCCGGCGGATGGTAACCGCCCGCCCCCGCGCCACGTATCTGCCCGAACGGTCGGGATTCGTACGCTCCCGACCCCGCGCCGCTTGCCCGGGATCCAGACGCTTGGCCGCCTCCCCTGCCCTCGAAGCCCCCGAGACCGTCGACCGGCAGGGGCGCCGCTGGTTCTACCGCCACCCGCTGGTCATCCGGCTGGCGCACTGGATCAACGCCGCGGTGCTGCTGGTGCTGCTGATGAGCGGCCTGCAGATCTTCAACGCCCACCCGGCGCTCTACTGGGGTTCGGTCTCGACCTTCGACAATCCGTCGCTCGCCATCACCAGCGAGCCCGGCCGCGACGGCACGACCCGCGGCGTCGTGACGGTCGGTTCCCACACCCTCGACACGACCGGCGTGCTCGGCCTGTCGAGGGAGGGCGGCACCGAGGTGGAGCGCGCCTTCCCGTCCTGGGCGACGCTGCCGGCCAACCAGGACCTCGCCACCGGGCGGCGCTGGCATTTCCTGTTCGCGTGGCTGCTGGTGATCAACGGGGCGGTCTACCTGCTCTACGGCCTGGTCTCGGGCCAGCTCCGCCGCCGCCTGATCCCGGACGGCGACCAGATCCGCGACTTCGGCGGCTCCGTGAAGGAGCACCTGCTCCTGCGCTTCCCCGAGGGCACCGAGGCCAAGCGCTACAACGTCATCCAGAAGCTGACCTACCTCGTGCTGGTGCTGGGCCTGCTGCCCGCGATGGTGCTCGCCGGCCTCGCCATGTCGCCCGGGATGGACGCGGCCTGGCCGTGGCTCACCGAGCTGTTCGGCGGCAGGCAATCGGCGCGCAGCGTCCACTTCATCGCCGCCGGGCTGATCGTGCTGTTCGTGGTGGTCCACGTGCTGCTCGTGGTCGTCTCCGGGCTCGTCAACAACATGCGCGGCATGATCACCGGCTGGTTCAGCCTCGGCCGCGACCGGGAGACCGCGCGATGATCCTCCACCGCCGCAAGCTCCTCACCGCGGGCGCCGGCCTGATGGGCACCGCGCTGCTGGCCGGCTGCGACAAGTTCGCCGGGACCGAGACGGGGCAGCGCACCCTCAAGGTCGGCGAGGACGCCAACGAATACGTCCAGCGCCTGCTGATGTCGCCGACGACCCTGGCCCGGGAATTCCCGGCCTCGATGATCTCGCCCTGGTTCAAGCCGAACGGCACGATCGACCCGCCGGACCGCGCCTACCGGGCGCTGGCGGCGCGGAACTTCTCGGACTTCAAGCTCTCCGTCGACGGGCTGGTCCAGACCCCGCTGTCGCTGAGCCTCGCGGACCTGCGCGCCCTGCCGTCGCGCACCCAGATCACCCGGCACGATTGCGTGGAGGGCTGGAGCTGCATCGGGCAATGGGGCGGCGTGCCGCTCGCCGAGGTGCTCAAGAAGGCCGGGCTGAAGCCGCAGGCGCGCTACGCGGTGTTCCACTGCGCCGACACGCTGGAGTTCGAGGCCGGTCCCAAGGGCGGTGGCAGAGGGCGCAACCAGGGCGCGTCCCTCTGGCGCCCGAGCCATCCGGGCGCGGTGCGCGACGCTTACGTGCAGCTCGCCGCCGCCGACGATTGGGGCGGCCCGGCCACCGCCACCGACGCGCCCAAGGACGATTGGGGCCAGGGCAGCCCGGCCCCGGAGCCCGAGCCGGCGGGGATCCCGATCCGCTACTACGAGAGCATCGACCTCTACGACGCCTTCAACCCGCAGACGATCCTGGCCTACGACCTCAACGGCAAGCCGCTGCCGGTCTCGAACGGCGCGCCCCTGCGGCTGCGGGTCGAGCGCCAGCTCGGCTACAAGCAGGCCAAGTACGTGATGCGGGTCGAGATGGTGGAGTCGCTCGCCGGGATCGGCCAGGGCAGCGGCGGCTACTGGGAAGACCGCGGCTACGAGTGGTACGCGGGGATCTGAGGCGACTGACGGGATTTTGAGCTGCTGACGCGGCAAGTTCCGTGCTGGAGCCCGGGCCGCGTTTCATCCTGCATGGCCTCTTCCCCGGACAGGTGGAGCGACGCGGAACCTGATCAGGACCCGGCCCGAAAAGTGCCGCGCAGTGGCTCCCCCGAACAACCTCGCGATTTGACAACCCGCCGCCCGTGACCCACTTGTGCCCGGCGCGCGGCCCCGGCCCGACGGCGGGCATACGTCCCACGCGAATCTCGAACAGAATTCGTCCGTCGCGCCCAGGCTCCGTCAGGGGCAGAGGTCTGAATGAAAGTCGTCGTCGTCGAGTCGCCGGCCAAAGCCAAGACGATCAATAAGTATCTCGGCCGCGACTATGAAGTCATCGCCTCCTTCGGGCATATCCGCGACCTGCCGCCCAAGGACGGCTCGGTGGATCCCGAGCAGGACTTCCACATGGTCTGGGAGCTGGCCGACCGCGGGGCGAGCCGGGTCTCGGAGATCGCCAAGGCGGTCAAGGGCGCCGACAAGCTGATCCTCGCCACCGACCCGGATCGCGAGGGCGAGGCGATCTCCTGGCACGTGCTGGAGGCGCTCACCGCCCGCAAGGCGCTCAAGGGCATCCCGGTCGAGCGCGTGACCTTCAACGCCATCACCAAGGCGTCGGTCGAGCAGGCGATGCGCAAGCCGCGGGAGATCGACCAGGCGCTGGTCGACGCCTACCTGGCGCGCCGGGCGCTCGATTACCTCGTCGGCTTCAACCTCTCGCCGGTCCTGTGGCGCAAGCTGCCGGGCGCCCGCTCGGCCGGGCGCGTCCAGTCCGTGGCGCTCCGGCTCGTGGTCGAGCGCGAGATGGAGATCGAGCGGTTCAAGCCGCGCGAGTACTGGACGCTCATCGCGACGCTGACGACCGCCGACGGCGCGACCTTCGAGGCCCGCCTCGTCGGCGCCGACGGCAAGCGGATCCAGCGCCTCGACGTCGGCACGGGCGAGGAGGCGGCCGCCTTCAAGCGCGACCTCGAGCTCGCGACCTTCCAGGTGGCGAGCGTCGAGGCGAAGCCCGCCAAGCGCCACCCGCAGCCGCCCTTCACCACTTCGACCCTCCAGCAGGAGGCCTCCCGCAAGCTCGGGATGGCGCCGGCCCAGACCATGCGGGTCGCCCAGCGGCTCTACGAGGGCGTCGATATCGGCGGCGAGACGGTCGGCATCATCACCTACATGCGGACCGACGGCGTCGACATGGCGCCGGAGGCGATCCAGGACGCCCGCCGGGTGATCGGCAAGGAGTTCGGCGACCGCTACGTGCCGGACGTTCCGCGCAAGTACAGCGTCAAGGCCAAGAACGCCCAGGAGGCCCACGAGGCGGTGCGCCCCACCGACATGGGCCGCCTGCCCAAGACGGTGGCGCGCCACCTCGAGCCCGAGCAGGCCCGGCTCTACGAGCTGATCTGGACCCGCACCATGGCCAGCCAGATGGAATCGGCCGAACTGGAGCGGACCACCGTCGACGTCACCGCCAAGGTCGGACCGCGGACCATCGACCTGCGCGCCACCGGCCAGGTGGTGAAGTTCGACGGCTTCCTGACCCTCTACCAGGAGGGCAAGGACGACGAGGAGGACGAGGAGAGCCGCCGCCTGCCGCCCATGAAGGCCGGCGACCCGCTCGCCCGCGAGCGGATCAGCTCGACCCAGCACTTCACCGAACCGCCGCCGCGCTACTCCGAGGCGAGCCTCGTGAAGCGCATGGAGGAGCTCGGCATCGGCCGCCCGTCGACCTATGCCGCGGTTCTCCAGACCTTGCGGGATCGCGAATACGTCAAGATCGAGAAGAAGCGGCTGCAGCCGGAGGACAAGGGGCGGCTCGTCACGGGCTTCCTCGAGAGCTTCTTCCGGCGCTACGTCGAGTACGACTTCACCGCCGGCCTCGAGGAGCAGCTCGACCGGGTCTCCAACGCCGAGATCGACTGGCGGGCGGTGCTGCGCGACTTCTGGCGCGACTTCTCCGCGGCGATCGGCGAGACCAAGGAGCTGCGCGTCGCCGACGTGCTAGAGGCGCTGAACGGCCTCCTCGGCCCGCACATCTTCCCCGACAAGGGCGACGGCTCGAACCCGCGCACCTGCCCGACCTGCGGCTCGGGCCAGCTGTCGCTGAAGCTCGGCAAGTTCGGCGCGTTCATCGGCTGCTCGAACTACCCGGAGTGCAAGTACACCCGGCAGCTCTCGGCCTCGGGCGTCGACGGCGACGGGGACGGCTCCTCGGCCGAGGGCGGCCAGCCGGGCGTGCGGGTGCTGGGCGACGATCCCGCGACCGGCCTGCCGGTGACGCTGCGCGACGGCCGCTTCGGGCCGTTCCTCCAGCTCGGCGAGGCCTCCGCCGAGAAGGGCGCCGAGAAGCCGAAGCGCTCGTCGCTGCCCAAGGGGCTCAGCCCCTCGGACGTGGATCTCAACAAGGCGCTGGCCCTGCTGGCGCTGCCGCGCGAGGTGGCCCGCCACCCCGAGACCGGCGAGCCGATCCTGGCCAATCTCGGCCGGTTCGGACCCTACGTGCAGCACGGGAAGACCTACGCCAATCTCGGCAAGGACGACGACGTGCTGGAGATCGGGGCTAACCGCGCCATCGACCTGATCGTCGCCAAGGAGCAGGGCGGCGGACGCGGCCGCCCGGCCGCCGATCCGGGCCGGCCGCTCGGCAAGGACGAGGCCAGCGGCCGCGATCTCGTGGTCAAGGCCGGCAAGTACGGGCCCTACGTCACGGACGGCGAGGTCAACGCCACGCTGCCGAAGACGATGAGCGCCGAGGCGCTGACCCTCGACGAGGCGATCGCCCTGGTGAACGCCAAGCGCGCCGCGGGCGGCGGCAAGCCGGCGAAGCGCGGGGCGGTCCGGAAAGGGTCGGCGCGGGCCGCGGGCGGCGACAAGCCGGCGGCGAAGAAGACCGCCGCGAAGAAGCCTGCGGCCAAGAAGGCGGCGGCGAAGACGTCGAGCGCGGGCTGAAGCGTTCGTGGACGAGGCTGAGGCGGGCCGGCAAGCCCGCCCGTCCTTGCGAGCGGAGCGAAGCAATCCAGTGCATCGCGAGGCGTTCGAACGTGGCGCCGACTGGGTTGCTTCGCTCCGCTCGCAAGGACGCGGGTGAGGCAGCGTCGACGCTCTCTCACCGTGGGGTGCGGTCAGCGATCGGGATCAGACCAGGTAAGTGATCGTCGCCGCGACCGCAGTCGCGAAGGTCGCCAAGGTGATCGTGGTGGCATTGACCAGCGCCCGCCCGGCCGGAGCGACAGCCGCGTCATCGTCGCAGCCGAAGGCGGCGCCGGCCGCGTGCTCGAAGCGGATCAACGTGAGGCGGCGGGCCTCGATCGCGGCGTCGCTCATGGACTGCGGCTCCCTGACCACGGTCAAGATTTATCTCCGCCACCAACGTCGATCGTCCCGTTCTGTTCCGGGCGTCGCCTGTGGAAGCCGGGCATGCGGGTCACGAGAAAGCCTTAACCCATTGTTGTGCAACGTCGTGATGACGGCCCGGCGCGCGGAACCGTGTGCCGACACGGACGCGGCCCTCGCTCGCGGCGGCGCAGCATGCGATGATGCGACCGCCTCGCCGCAGGGCGAACGGCTTTGATGTTTATGGTTTGTTCCGCTATCATGCGGGGATGAAGGCGCATGCTCCACGACCCGAGACCCGTCCCAAGACCCGTCTGCGCGAAGCCGAGCCGGCCGACGCGCCGCGCGCCAGGAGGCCGCGCGTGAGCGATCCGGCGCGGGACCTGTTCGGGCCGGGCGGCAAGGGCGCGGCGGCCCGCCCGCCCGAGCCGCGGCGGCGGCTGGATTCGGCGGCCTCCGTGGCGACGCTCGCGGCCGCCGAGCCGGAGGGCGGCTACACCGCCTCCGACATCGAGGTGCTGGAGGGGCTGGAGCCCGTCCGGCGCCGGCCCGGCATGTATATCGGCGGCACCGACGAGCGGGCGCTCCACCACCTGTTCGCCGAGGTGATCGACAACTCGATGGACGAGGCGGTCGCCGGCCATGCCAGCTTCATCGAGGTGGAGCTTGAGGAGACCGGCGCCCTCGTCGTCACCGACAACGGCCGCGGCATCCCGGTCGACCCGCACCCGAAATTCCCCGGCAAGTCGGCGCTCGAGGTCATCATGACCACGCTGCACGCCGGCGGTAAGTTCGACTCGAAGGTCTACGAGACCTCGGGCGGCCTGCACGGCGTCGGCATCTCGGTGGTGAACGCACTCTCCGACCTGCTGGAGGTCGAGGTGGCGCGCAACCAGACGCTCTACCGGCAGACGTTCTCGCGCGGTCATGCCCAAGGGGCCTTGGAACTGGTCGGCCGGGTGCAGAACCGCCGCGGCACGCGCGTGCGCTTCCACCCGGACGCCCAGATCTTCGGCTCGCTGAAGTTCGACCCGCGCCGCCTGTTCAAGATGGCGCGCTCCAAGGCCTACCTGTTCGGCGGCGTCGAGATCCGCTGGCGCTGCGCCCCGGCCCTCCTCGAGGGGCTGGAGGACGTTCCGCCCGAGGCGGTGCACCGCTTCCCCGACGGGCTGCGCGACTACCTCGCCCGCGACATCGACGGGAAGGAACTCGTCACCGACGCCATGTTCTCCGGCAAGATCACCAAGCCGGGCTCGCACGGGTCGCTCGAATGGGCGGTGGCCTGGATGGTCGCCGAGGACGGGATCTCGCACTCCTACTGCAACACGATCCCGACGCCCGAGGGCGGCACCCACGAGGCCGGCCTGCGCGTCGCGCTGCTGCGCGGCCTGCGCGAGCACGCCGAGCGGGTGAACCAAGCCAAGCGCATGACGGCGGTGACCACCGACGACGTCATGGCGACCTGCGCGTCGATGCTCTCGGTGTTCATCCGCGAGCCGGAATTTCAGGGCCAGACCAAGGACAAGCTCGCCACCGTGGAGGCCCAGCGCATCGTCGAGACGGCGGTGCGCGACGCCTTCGACCACTGGCTCGCCGCCTCCCCGGCCCAGGCCAACAAGGTCCTCGACTGGGTGATCGACCGGGCCGAGGAGCGCCTGCGCCGCCGCCAGGAGAAGGAGGTCGCCCGCAAGAGCGCGACCCGCAAGCTGCGCCTGCCCGGCAAGCTCGCCGACTGCTCGGCGGCCGGCACCGCGGGCTCGGAGATCTTCATCGTCGAGGGCGACTCGGCCGGCGGCTCGGCCAAGCAGGCCCGGGACCGGGCGACCCAGGCGATCCTGCCGCTGCGCGGTAAGATCCTGAACGTCGCCTCGGCCTCGCGCGACAAGCTCGGCGCCAACCAGCTGATCTCCGATCTCACCCTGGCGCTCGGCTGCGGCACCGGTTCGGCCTTCCGCGAGGCGGACCTGCGCTACGAGAAGGTGATCATCATGACGGACGCCGACGTCGACGGCGCCCACATCGCCTCGCTGCTGATCACCTTCTTCTACCGCCAGATGCCGAGGCTGATCGACCGCGGCCACCTCTACCTCGCGATCCCGCCGCTCTATCGGCTGCAGCAGGGCTCGAAGGTGGCCTATGCCCGGGACGACGCGGATCGGGAGCGGATCGTCAAGACCGTGTTCAAGGGCGGCAAGGTCGAGATCGGGCGGTTCAAGGGCCTCGGCGAGATGATGCCGGCCCAGCTCAAGGAGACCACCATGGATCCGAGGAAGCGCACATTGCTGCGCGTCGCGGTCCTGGACGAGGCCCGGGAATCGACCGGCGACACGGTCGAGCGCCTGATGGGCAACAAGCCCGAGGCGCGCTTCGCCTTCATCAGCGAGCGCGCGGCCTTCGCCGAGGGCGCCGACCTCGACATCTGACGCCGGAGCGCCGGCGCGGCCTCGCCGCGTCGGTCGATGGCGCCCGCGCCGTCATTGCGAGCGGAGCGAAGCAACCCAGCAGCGCCACGTCCACCGAAGTCGCGCTGCCCTGGATCGCTTCGCTGCGCTCGCAAAGACGGGTTTCGGTCGCGCCTTATCGGGGCGGCGCGATCACCTTGGCCGGGTCGAAGGGCTGGGCCGCCGCCACCGTGTCCTTGCCCATGTTGAGGACCGCCGAGAATCGGTCGCCGCCGGGACGCAGCACGAGGGCGCCCGGCTCGACCGCGATGAGCTTGCTGCCGAGGCCGAGGAAGCCGCCGACGTCGATCACGACGGCCTTGAGCGTCCCGCCGTCGGCGATGAGCAGATCCTCGATCTTGCCGACGCTGTCGCCGGCGGCGTTGCGCACCGTCACGCCGATCATCTTCGTGGTCAGGAAGGTGACGGGCTTGAGCCCCTGACGCTTGGCGGCGTCCTCGGCGCTCGCCGCCTCCGTCAGCCGCCCGCCCCCCTTGCCGTCCGTCGAGGTTCCCGGTCCCGTGGCCGGCAGGATCGTGTCCTTGCCGATCACGCTGGCGTCCTGCGCGGAGGCCGGCGCGTTCGCGAGGCCGAGGGCCGCGAGCGACAGGAGAAGGATTCGGCTTCGCATGGCTGATCGCTCCGCGCGCCCGGTCCCTGCGTGGAAGGCCCTGTCCGGGTCACTGAGGGGCGCCGCGGTCTCAATCGCGGGCGGCCCGCGCGGTTCCGGCCCTCCCTGTCGCACCCGCCGAGGTCGGTTCGCGGTCCCGAAACGCGAAAGGGCCCGGCCTTGCGGCCAGGCCCTTCGGGAGCGCGGAGCCGGCAGAGCCGGCTCCGGCATCCGGTCTCAGTACGAGCCGAACTTGTAGTTCAGGCCGGCGCGGACGACGGCGAACTCGGTCTTGGCGGCGGCGCCGTTGAGGTAGGCGATGCCGTTCGGGGGCAGGAGGTTGCCGTAGAACACGCCGCCGGCCGAGTTCTTCTGGCGGTCGAGGCTGACGTAGAGGCCTTCGACCTTCAGCGTCACGGCGTTCGAGCGGAAGAAGTTCAGGAACGAGTCGGTGGGCAGGGCGTACTCGACGCCGCCGCCGGCGGCCCAGCCGGTGCGGAAGCTGTCGCGGAAGCGGTTGCCGGCGAAGTTCTGGTCGTCCTGGCCCGAGCCGTAGGCGAAGCCGCCGGTGCCGTACACGAGGGTGCGGTCGAAGGCGTAGCCGAGGCGGCCGCGCACGGTGCCGAAGTAGTCGAGGCCGTTGCCGCTGGTGGCGACGAAGGCGCGCGGGGCGGCGAACGCGATGCCCGGGGCGCCGCCGAAGGCGTAGTTCTGGGTGCCGTTGGCGCGACGGGCGAAGTCGACGTACTGGGCGTCGGCCTCGAAGCCGATCACGACGCCGGAGCCCGGGGTGAACTGGTAGTTGTAGCCGATCTGGGCGCCGCCCGAGAAGCCGTCGTTGTTGCTGCGGTTGTTGACGCTGACGACGCCGGCGGTGCCGGGGGAGTTGATCAGCGAGCCGCCGGGCAGGGCGTAGTTGGTGGTGTTGCGGCTGTTGGCGTCGAAGCCGTAGCCGGCGTTCACACCGAAGTAGAAGCCGGTCCAGGTGAACACCGGCACCGGCGTGAACACCGGCGGCGGCGCGGCGCGGCGCGGAAGGTCGGCGGCGGACGCCGCGGCGGTCATGCCGGCGAGGACGGTGGATGCGAGGAGAAGCTTCTTCATGGTGGTGTTCGGTCCTGGGGTTAGCTTGAGCCGGCAGCCTTCTAGGCGCTCTCGGATGGCGGGTCTGTCGCTTTCCTGCAACAAGCCTCTTCAGGCTAGGGACATCCCGTCAACGAAAGATGAAGACTAGCCGGCCCTGCCCGACAGCAGACGGCCCACTCGCACGCTCGAGGAGGGCGAGGAGAGCTGCAGAGACCGTGAAGACTAGCTGCCTTGCGCGCCGCGCATATTGGCGGCAGCCGGCGCGGGGCCGGCGACATCGCTCGTGGTCTCTGCAGGAGCCGTCGGCGGCGAACGTTTTATTCCGGCACAACTTCGACGAGAATGATTCTCGCGCGTAAGCGATCGATTAACCCTGTTGCCCGATGGTCCGTCGCTCGCAGGCCCGTCCCCGGGCCCCTGTCGCGCCCCAAACCGAATCCGGTCCCCCGCCGGCGGAGACCGCTGTCCATGCAGAGCCCCGACGGACGGAGCCGGACGACTTTCGGCAAGCGCCGGACCGGCGAGGCCGCGCCCGGCGCGCAGGCCGGCCCGCGGACCGGCTCGACCGCCGCGCGGGTGGCGCGCGCCGAACCGAGGCGGAGCGCGGGCCCCCTGCCCTGGACGCTGCGCGTGGCGGGCCTGGTCGGGATCGTCGCGGTGATCGGCGCCTACCAGCTCGCGCGGCTGAGCCGGCCCGACGCGCCGACGCCCGGGACTGCCGTCGCGACCGCGGCGCTCGCGCCGATGGCCGAGCCCGAGACGACCGGCGCCATCGCGGCGGCCCGATCCGCCCGCACCACCCGCCTGGATCCCTGCGTCGCGCCCGCGGGCGACCGTCTCCGGCCCTGATCGGCGACCCTTCGCGCGGCCGATCCCCTGTGCGCGGGCAGGCACTGTAGCCATTGCGAGATTGACAAGTCGCGCCAAGGCCCTAACTGACAGGGAGCATGCGCCCCGCGGCCCCGGGAGCGTCCGAGCGCCCCGCGCGAGCCTTTCCCAGCCGTTGCCGCGACGGTGTCCTTCGCGCCGGCCGGGCGCGCAACGGTTCCTGAACGCAGATGCCTTTTTCCGACCTGGGACTGAGCGAGAAAGTCCTGAACGCCGTCGAAGCGGCGGGTTACACCGAGCCGACGCCGATCCAGGCCGAGGCCATCCCTCACGTGCTGGCGCGCCGCGACGTCCTCGGGATCGCCCAGACCGGCACCGGCAAGACCGCGGCCTTCACGCTCCCGATGCTGACGCTGCTGGAGAACGGCCGCGCCCGCGCGCGGATGCCGCGCACGCTGATCCTGGAGCCGACCCGCGAGCTGGCCGCCCAGGTGGTCGAGAATTTCGACCGCTACGGGACGAACCACAAGCTCAACGTGGCGCTGATCATCGGCGGCGTCTCCTTCGCCGATCAGGACGCCAAGCTGATGCGCGGCACCGACGTGCTGATCGCGACGCCCGGCCGCCTGCTCGACCATTTCGAGCGCGGCAAGCTGCTGCTCACCGGCGTCGAGCTCCTGGTCATCGACGAGGCCGACCGCATGCTCGACATGGGGTTCATCCCCGACATCGAGCGCATCGTGAAGATGGTGCCGTTCACCCGGCAGACGCTGTTCTTCTCGGCGACCATGCCGCCGGAGATCGAGCGGCTGGCGGACATGTTCCTGCACAACCCGCAGCGGGTCGAGGTGGCCCGGCCCGCCTCCACGGCGACCACGATCACCCAGCGGCTCGTCGCCACCGGCGCCGAGGGGCACGCCAAGCGCGAGCGCCTGCGCACCCTGATCCGCGGCGAGGGCGAGCTGAAGAACGGGATCATCTTCTGCAACCGCAAGCGCGACGTGGCGCTGCTGCAGAAGTCCCTGGTCAGCCACGGCTTCGACGCCGCGGCGCTCCACGGCGACATGGACCAGCGCGCCCGCACGACGGCCCTCGACGGGTTCCGCAACGGCGACACCGCCCTGCTGGTCGCCAGCGACGTGGCGGCGCGCGGTCTCGACATCCCGGCCGTCAGTCACGTCTTCAACTTCGACGTGCCGCATCACCCGGAGGATTACGTCCACCGGATCGGCCGCACCGGCCGCGCCGGCCGCAGCGGCACGGCCTACACGCTGGTCGCCCCCGACGACACGCGCTCCCTCGGCGCCATCGAGGCGCTGATCGGCCAGCCGATCCCCTGGCTGGACGGCGACCTGACCAGCGTGGCCGACGCGTCCGGCGATACCGGGACGCGCCACCGCGGCCGCGCGAGCGACGGGCGTCGGGGCGGCCGCTCCGCCAAGAGCGGTGGACGGAGCGGCGACAAGAGCGGCAGCGACAAGAGCGGCAGCGACAAGGGTGCCGACAAGGGCGCCGACAAGGCCGTCGTCGAGAAGAGTGCCCGGAGCGCGAGCGAGACCGAGGAGGTCCGCGAGCGTCCGACCCGGTCGCGCGGCGGCCGCGGCGCGGCGCGCGCGGAGAGCCGCCCGGACGATCGTCCCGAGAGCCGCTCTGAGAGCCGCCCCGAGAACCGTCCGGAGCCGCGCGCGTCGGGCCGCGCGTCAGGCCGCGGCGGCGAGTCCGCGCGCGAGGAGCGCGGGCGCCGGATCGACGCGGACGGGGACACGCCCGTCGGCCTCGGCTCGCACGTTCCTGCGTTCCTGCTTCGACCAGTCTTGGCGAAGAAGGATAAGTAACAGACGTCTGTTCCGGCTTAACTGTCCGGCTACCAGGCAGCCGTATATTGGGTCAGGGCAACGACGCAGGCGCGTCGGTCGCCCCGGACCGCGGGATACGGATGAGCCAGGAGACCTATTCGGATCGCGATCGCAGCTTCGCGTTGGCGAAGCGCAGCCACGATCTGATTCGCGACTACGGGCCCTCCGCGACGCCGCGCGCCTACGCCGTCTGGTACGCCTACGTCTCGGGGGAGCTGCCGCTGCTCGCCGACGCCGTGAAGCGTCTCACCACGCAGAACGGCTGCCTCACCGAGGGCGACATCGACGACCTGCACGAGACCTATCTCGACGGGCGCCGCCTCGCGAGCACCACCGACGACGTCAGCCGCATCGTCCTCAGCGAGATCGCGGCCGTCACCGAGATCCTGGACCTCTCCCTGGGCTCGACGGCGCAGTACAGCGAGTCGCTGCGCGCGGTCGCCCAGGACCTCTCCCAGGGCGTCCCGAGCCGGGCGCGGTTCGGCGAGATCGTCGCGACCCTGGCCGCCACGACGCGGGAGGTCGCCGCCAACAACCGGATCCTCGAAGCCCGCATGCGCGAGACCCGCAGCGAGATCGAGACCCTGCGCGAGAAGCTCGAGGCGACCCGGCGCGAGAGCCTGACCGACGCCCTGACGGGGCTCGCCAACCGCAAGCATTTCGAGGAGACGCTGAAAGCGTCGATGGAGACGGCCCGGGCGCGCAGCACGCCCATGAGCCTGATCATCCTCGACATCGACTTCTTCAAGCGATTCAACGACCTGTACGGTCACCTCACGGGCGATCAGGTCCTGCGACTCGTGGCGATCGTGATGCGCGAGAACGCCGGCAAGCAGGCGCAGCTCGCCCGGTTCGGCGGCGAGGAGTTCGGCATCATCCTGCCCGGGGTCGACCGGACGGTGGCCAAGCAGGTGGCCGAGACGGTCCGCGCCAGCGTCATGGGGCGCGAGCTGGTCAAGCGCTCGACCGGCGAGTCGCTCGGCAAGGTCACCATCTCGCTGGGCGTGGCGGTGCTGCGCCCGGGCGACACGCCCGCCTCGCTGATGGAGCGGGCCGACCTGTGCATGTTCGCGGCGAAGCGCGCCGGCCGGAACCGCTTCCTGGACGACGCCGCCGAGTCGCTGATGCAGGTGGCCTAGAGCCGGCCCCGGCCGTGTCGCCGTCCGGCGACACGCGCCACCCGGGACGGCGGGCGCGGACCGGTCAGGCCTGCGCGGGCAGGCGGTCAGCCGAGACCGGCGTGATCGCCACCGACTCGCCGCAGCCGCAGGCCGAGGTCTGGTTCGGGTTGTTGAACACGAACTGCGAGGCCAGCTTGTTGGTGGTGAAGTCCATCTCGGTGCCGAGCAGGAACAGCACCGCCTTCGGGTCGACGAACACGCGCACGCCGCGATCCTCGACCACGTCCTCTCCGGGCTTGGCCGCCTCGGCATATTCCATCGTGTAGGACATCCCGGCGCAACCGCCGTTCCGGACGCCGACGCGCAGCCCGGCGATCGGCCGGTCGGCCTCCGCCATGATCGCCTTGATCCGATCGGCGGCGCGATCGGTCAGCGAGAGAACCTTGAAACCAGCGGACATCGTCACCCTCCCGCCCATCCGGGTTCAAGGCCCGGGGACGCGCATTCCGACGCGTACAAGATAAGCATTGGCCCGGGGCCGGTCCACCGCGGCGGGGTCACACCGGCCCGGCATTCGCCGCGCGGGAGCGCCCTCAGGCGGCCTCGCCGGTCAGTCGCGCGAAGGTCCCGAGATCGACGTTGCCGCCGCTGATCACCACGCCGACGCGCTTGTTCGTCACGTCCACGAGGCCGCTCAGCACCGCCGCCGCCGCGAGGCAGCCGGTCGGCTCGACCACGAGCTTCATCCGGCTGGCGAAGAACCGCATGGTCTCGACGAGCTGCGCGTCGGTGACGGTGAGGATGTCGGACACCCGCGCGCGGATGATCGCGAAGGTCAGGTCGCCCAGGGCCGTCGACTGCGCACCGTCGGCGATGGTGCGGGGCACCGGGATCGTGACGATCCGGCCCTCGCGGAACGAACGCTGCCCGTCATTGCCCGCCTCCGGCTCGACGCCGATCACCCGGCAGCCCGGTGACAGCTCCGCGGCGGCGAGGGCGCAGCCCGCGAGCTGGCCGCCACCGCCGAGGCAGGCCATCAGCACGTCGAGGGGGCCGACCGTCTCGATCAGCTCCTGCGCCAGCGTCCCCTGCCCGGCGATGACGTCGGGATGGTTGAAGGGCGGGATCAGCGTCAGGCCGCGGGCCTCGGCGATCTCGCGGCCCAGGGCCTCGCGATCCTGGGTGTAGCGGTCGTACAGGACCACCTCGGCGCCGTAGCCGCGGGTGGCGGCGATCTTCGCCGCGGGGGCGTCGCCCGGCATGATGATCGTGGCGGGCGCTCCGAGCAGCCGGCTCGCCAGGGCGATCGCCTGGGCGTGGTTGCCCGAGGAGTAAGTGATGACCCCGCGGGTGCGGGCCGCCTCCGGCAGCGCGCTGATCGCGTTGTAGGCGCCGCGGAACTTGAAGGCGCCGGCCCGCTGCAGGTTCTCCGCCTTGAAGAACAGGCGCCCGCCGGTCATCGCGTCGGCCGTGCGGGAGGTCAGCACCGGGGTGCGGTGCGCGGCCCCGGCGATCCGCTCGGCGGCGCGGGCCACGTCCGCGAAGGTCGGAAGGCCGCCGGTGGCCGCGCCGGATTCGCCGTGCTGCGTGTCGTGCATGGTCGCCTGCATCGTTGCCTGCATCGTCGTCCGGGTACCATCCGCCCGGGGCCGCGCCGGAGCGAGGCCGGGCCGCAGCCCGTCATACGGGCCTTTCGACCCGCGCGCATCCCGCCGATCCACATGCGCAAGCGGAGCCATTCGCCGCCCCGCCGCTTATACCCAGCGACAACTTGGCAGGAACGCTGGGGGGCGGCATCGCCATGGCAACAGAGATCACGCGCGCACCGGTGCGCCGCCCGCACGGCGGCAGGGCCTCGCCGTGAGCGCCCGCGACCGCGCTTCGGGCGACGCGGCGACCGAGGTCACCTTCCGGGGGCGCGGGCTGGCGCTGCGCACCGGCTCGCGCCTGATCCTGCTCGTCTGCCCGCTCTGCTCGCAGCGCAACGCGCGGCGGGGCGCCGAACGCGGCATCTGCGAGTGGTGCGCCTATGTGCCGTCGCCGGACCAGGCCGAGCCCGTGGATCGCGGGTGCTCCTGAGGCTCTGTCGCGTAAGACGCCGAAATCACGATCTGGGATTGATTCCCAGCTAGGCACTATCTCCGGTTGCGTATTGCGGTGCGGGTCCTCACTCTCCCGCCGGGGACCTGATGGGAGGGCACATGCAACCGTCCGAATGCTGCATCTTTCGGATGACCATCGCCTCCGTGATCGGCAGCTGCGTCACGCTCCTGCTCGTCCGGGGGCTCGATCCGCTCGTCGCCCTGCTGATGATCCCGATCGGCGGCAGCGTGGCGACGGTTCTGGTGATCCTGCTGTTCCAGGCCGTGAGCCTGACGCTCGCGGCGCGGACCGGTCCGCACTGACCGGCCGGTGGCGGCGCGGCTCGGATCCCTGTCCGACCCGCGCGCCGCGTCGGCCTCCGATCAGGTGTGGATCACCTTGCCGTAGGCGTCGAGCACGCTCTCGTGCATCATCTCGCTGAGCGTCGGGTGCGGGAACACCGTGTGCATCAGCTCCTCCTCGGTGCTCTCGAGGTTCATCGCCACCACGTAGCCCTGGATCAGCTCGGTCACCTCGGCCCCGACCATGTGGGCGCCGAGCAGCTGGCCGGTCTTGGCGTCGAACACGGTCTTGATCAGGCCGTCCGGCTCGCCGAGCGCGATCGCCTTGCCGTTGCCCGCGAAGGGGAACCGGCCGACCTTCACCGAGAAGCCCTGCTCCTTGGCCTTCGCCTCGGTGAGCCCGACGCTGGCGATCTGCGGCTGGCAGTAGGTGCAGCCCGGGATCTTGGCCTTGTCCATCGGGTGGGTGTGCAGGCCCTTGATGGTCTCGATGCAGATGACGCCCTCGTGCTCGGCCTTGTGGGCGAGCATCGGCGGCCCGGCGACGTCGCCGATCGCGTAGAGGCCGGGCACGTTGGTGCGGCCGAGCCCGTCCGTCACCACGATCCCGCGGTCGATCTTCACCCCGAGTTTCTCGAGACCGATATTCTCGATGTTCCCGACGACGCCCACCGCCGAGATCAGCTTCTCCGCGGTGATCTGCTGGGTCTTGCCGTCGCCGCCCTCGATGGTGGCCGTGATAGAATCGGCGCCCTTCTCGACCTTGGTCACCTTGGCGCCGGTGAGGATCTTGATGCCCTGCTTCTCGAAGCGCTTGCGGGCGAGGCCGGCGATCTCGGCATCCTCCACGGGCAGGATCTGCGGCAGCAGCTCCACCACGGTCACGTCGGCGCCCATGGTGCGGTAGAACGAGGCGAACTCGATGCCGATGGCGCCCGAGCCCATCACCAGCAGGCTCTTGGGCATCGCCTCGGGGACCATGGCCTCGTAGTAGGTCCAGATCAGCTTCTTGTCGGGCTCGATCCCCGGGATCGCGCGCGGACGCGCGCCGGTCGCCACGATGATGTGCTTGGCCTGGTAGGTGCCGGCGCCCTTGGCGCCCTTCGGCGCCTCGGCGCGCTTGGTCTCCTTCACGGTGACCTTGCCGGGCTGGTTGCCCTGCGCGGCGCTGTCGACCGAGGCCTCGCCCCAGATCACGTCGACCTTGTTCTTCTTGAGCAGCATGCCGACGCCGCCGTTGAGGCGGGCCGAGACGCCGCGGGACCGCTTCACGATCGCGGCGGTGTCGAACCCGACCTTCTCCGCGGTCAGGCCGTAATCGCCAGGATGCTGGAAATAATGAAAAATCTCGGCCGAGCGGAGCAGCGCCTTGGTGGGGATGCAGCCCCAGTTCAGGCAGATGCCGCCCAGGTGCTCGCGGTCGACTACGGCGGTCCTGAAGCCGAGTTGCGCCGCGCGGATTGCCGTGACGTAGCCGCCGGGCCCGGCGCCGATGATGAGGACGTCGTAGGTGTCGGACATCGTGTCTCAGCTCTCCGCTGTGGCGCGCGCGACTGCACCGTCGTTGACGCGGCGATCAGGACGAGGTCTCCAGCGCGCTCAGCCGCTGCTCCATGGCCTTGATCGTCTTCTTGATCGATTGGAGATCCGCCTTCGCCTGCGTGCCGAGGCTGGTTTCGTAGGCGACGTAGATCTCCAATTCCTCGAGCTTCTCGGTATGACCCGTCAGGGTCGTCTTGATCGCTGCGACATCGCGCTTCACCTCGGCGATGTCGCTCTGCATCCGTTGAAGGACTGGCAGGACCAGATCGGTGACTTCGGACACGCGACTCTCCGTTGATCGCTCAGGCGATCATAACAGAGTCGCGCCTCACACCAGCATGCCCATCGGGTTCTCGATCAGCCCCTTGAAGGCCGAGACCAGTTCCGCGCCGAGCGCCCCGTCGAGCACCCGGTGGTCGCACGAGAGGGTGCAGGTCATCACCTGGACCACGGCCGGCGCCCCGTCCTTCACGACCACGCGCTTCTCGCCCGCGCCCACCGCCAGGATGCTCGATTGCGGCGGGTTGATCACCGCGGTGAAGTGCTTGATGCCGAACATGCCGAGGTTCGACACCGAGGTGACGCCACCCTGGTACTCCTCGGGCTTCAGCTTCTTGGCGCGGGCGCGGGCCGCGAAATCCTTCATCTCGTTGGAGATGGTCGAGAGCGTCTTCTCGTCCGCCCGGCGGATCACCGGCGTGAACAGGCCGCCGTCGATCGCCACCGCGACGCCGACCTCGGCGTGCTTGAAGCGCAGGATCCGGTCCTCGGCCCAGACCGCGTTGGCGGCCGGAACGCGGGTCAGCGCGAGGCCCATCGCCTTGATGACGAAGTCATTCACCGAGAGCTTGAAGGCGGGCTTGCCGTCCTTGTCCTTGCCGGCCGAGCCGTTGAGCGTCTCGCGCAGCTTCATCAGCGCGTCGAGCTCGCAATCCACCGTCAGGTAGAAGTGCGGGGCGACCTGCATCGCCTCGGTGAGGCGCTTGGCGATGGTCTTGCGCATGCCGTCGAGGGGGACTTCCTCGTAGGCATCCTTGGCGAAGAAGCCCTTGACCTGATCGGTCGTGAGCCCGGCCGGCGCGCCGCCCACGGGGGCGGCCTTCGGGGCCGGTGCGGCCGCCTTCGGCGCCTCGGCGGCGGCCTGCGCGGCGGCGGGGGCCTTGGTGGCGCCGGCGGCCTTCGCGGCCTGGACGTCGCGGGCGATGATGCGGCCGTGCGGTCCGCTGCCCTGGACGGCGGCGAGATCGACGCCCTCCTGCTTGGCGATCCGGCGGGCGAGCGGCGAGGCGAAGACGCGGCCGCCCGGGCCGGCCTGCGCGCCACCCTGCGGAGCGCCGCTCGGCTGCGCCCCCTCCGGTGCGGCGTTCACCCGCTCGTACGACATGTGGCCGCCGCCCGGCGTGGTGTTCTGGCTGGCCGCAGAGGCGTCGGCCTTCGGCTCGGGCTTGGACTCGGCCTTGGCCTCGCCGTTCGAGGCGGCCTTCGGCGCGCCGCCGGCCTGCACGCTCGACGGGTCCTCGCCCTCGGCGGCGATGATGGCGATCAAATCGTTGACCGGCACGTCCGCCGTGCCCTCGGGCACGAGGATCTTGGCGAGCACGCCCTCGTCGATGGCCTCCACCTCCATAGTGGCCTTGTCGGTCTCGATCTCGGCCAGCACGTCGCCGGACTTGATCGGGTCGCCCTCCTTCTTCAGCCACTTGGCGAGGTTGCCCTTCTCCATGGTGGGCGACAGCGCGGGCATCAGCACGTTGATCGGCATGGCATCAGGTCTCGGGCAAGGCCGGGGCGGCCGGATCGTCGAAGGGGAAGAGGTCGTCGAGGGGGAAAGGGACGGCGTCGTAAGGCGGCCGCGGACGCGGGTCCGGCGCCCCGTCGACCTTCGCGGCGACGCGATGCGCGAGGACCGCCTCCAGATCCGCGTAGGTCGCCTGCCGGACGGCCGCCTCAGCCATGGTCGGCCGCCATCGTCAGTTGAGACCGCCGGGGTCGAGCCCCTCGGCCTCCCAACCGGCGCGGATGCGCTCGACCGCCTCGTCCTCCGACATGTCGGTCTCCAGCGCGTAGGCGCGGGCGGCCTGGCGGGCGAGGTCGGCCAGCAGCCGGCCCCAGGTCGCCGGATCGTCGAAGGAGCGGCGCAGGGCGACGCTCACCGCGCCGTCGACCACGGCCGCGCGCAGCACCTCGATGCCGCCCTGCTCCAGGGCGTCGGGCGGGATGGCGAGTTCGGCGAAGTCGGTGCTCGGATCCTGGCTCATGGCGCGCCGGCTGTTCCTCGATCTGGCCGGGGCGGGCGACGGCGTCGCCCGCGCGCCCGTCACTTGTAGCAGACGCTCTTGGCGGCCTCGACGACCTCCGCCACCGTCGGCAGCGCCAGCTTCTCGAGGTTGGCCGCGTAGGGCATCGGCACGTCCTTGCCGGTGATGCGCAGGACCGGCGCGTCCAGGAAGTCGAAGGCGTCGACCATCAGGCGGGCCACGATCTCGGCGCCGATGCCGGATTGCGGGAAGCCCTCCTCCACGGTGATGCAGCGGCCGGTCTTCTTGACCGATTCCACCACCGTCGCGCTGTCCATCGGGCGGATCGTGCGCAGGTCGATCACCTCGGCCTCGATGCCCTGCTCGGCCAGCGCCTGCGCGGCCTTGAGGGCGTAGGTCATGCCGATCGCGAAGGACACGATGGTCACGTCGCTGCCCGTGCGGTGGATCTTCGCCTTGCCGATCGGCAGCACGAAGTCGTCGAGCTTCGGAACCGGGAAGGACTGCCCGTACAGGATCTCGTTCTCGAGGAAGATCACCGGGTTCGGGTCGCGGATCGCGGCCTTGAGCAGGCCCTTGGCGTCGGAGGCCGTGTAGGGCGCGATCACCTTGAGACCCGGCACGTTGGAGTACCACGCGGAATAGTCGTGGCTGTGCTGGGCGGCGACGCGGGCGGCGGCGCCGTTGGGGCCGCGGAACACGATCGGGCAGCCGAGCTGGCCGCCGGACATGTAGAGGGTCTTGGCCGCCGAGTTGATGATGTGGTCGATCGCCTGCATGGCGAAGTTGAAGGTCATGAACTCGACGATCGGCTTCAGGCCGGCCAGCGCCGCGCCGACGCCGATGCCCGCGAAGCCGTGCTCGGTGATCGGGGTGTCGACGACGCGCTTCGGCCCGAACTCCTGCAGCAGGTTCTGGGTGACCTTGTAGGCGCCCTGGTACTCGGCGACCTCCTCGCCCATGACGAAGACGTCGCCGTCGCGGCGCATCTCCTCCGCCATGGCGTCCCGCAGGGCCTCGCGGACGGTCTGGGTGACCATCGGCGTGTCGGCCGGGAACTCCTCCATCACCGGCTCTTGGGCCTTGTTGGTGATGACGGCCGGCGCGGCCGGCGCCTTCGGGGCGTCGTCGCCGGTCTTGGCCGCGGGGGCCGGCCTGTCGGCCATGCCCTCGGCCTGCATGTCGAGCGCCGGGGCCGGATGGCCGCCCGCGCCGTTGGGCTTGGCGCCGCCGCCGGACTGGACGCTCGCCGGATCCTCACCCTCGCCGGCGATGACGGCGATCGGCGTGTTGACCGCGACGCCCTCGGTGCCCTCGGCGATCAGGATCTTGGCGAGGATGCCCTCGTCGATGGCCTCCACCTCCATGGTGGCCTTGTCGGTCTCGATCTCGGCCAGCACGTCGCCGGACTTGATCGGGTCGCCCTCCTTCTTCAGCCACTTGGCGAGCTTGCCCTCCTCCATGGTGGGCGAGAGGGCGGGCATCAGGATGTCGGTCGCCATGCTCAGCTCTGCGGTCGTCTTTTCGTTAAGGGGCGGCCAGCTTTGTCGTCCGCGCTCAGGCGTGCGCTTCGAGCAGGATGTCGGTCCAGAGCTCGGACGGATCCGGCTCGGGATCGTTGGTGGCGAACTCGGCCGAGGCGTTCACGACCTCGCGGACCTTGGCGTCGGTGGCCTTGAGCTCGGCCTCGGGCACGGCGTGCAGCTCGAGCAGGCGCTTGCGCACCATCTCGATCGGGTCGTGCTCGTCGCGCATCTTCGAGACCTCGTCCTTGGTCCGGTACTTGGCCGGATCGGACATGGAGTGGCCGCGGTAGCGGTAGGTCTGCATCTCCAGGATGTAGGGGCCCTGGCCGGTCCGGGCGTGCTCGATCGCCCGGGTCGCGGCCTCGCGCACCGTGCGCACGTCCATGCCGTCGACCTGCTCGCCGGGGATGCCGAAGGAGAGGCCGCGCTTCGAGAAGTCCGTCTGCGCCGAGGCCCGGGCCACCGAGGTGCCCATGGCGTACCGGTTGTTCTCGATCACGTAGACGACCGGCAGCTTCCAGAGGGCCGCCATGTTGAAGCTCTCGTAGACCTGGCCCTGGTTGGCGGCGCCGTCGCCCATGTAGGTCAGGCTGACCTTGCCGTTCTCCCGGTAATGGTCGGCGAAGGCGAGGCCGGTGCCGAGCGAGACCTGCGCGCCGACGATGCCGTGGCCGCCGAAGAACTGCTTCTCGCGGCTGAACATGTGCATCGAGCCGCCCTTGCCGCGGCTGTAGCCGCCGCGGCGGCCGGTCAGCTCGGCCATGACGCCCTTCGGGTCCATGCCGCAGGCGAGCATGTGGCCGTGGTCGCGGTAGCCGGTGATGACCTGGTCGCCCTCGACCGAGGCCATCTGCATGCCGATCACCACGGCCTCCTGGCCGATGTAGAGGTGGCAGAAGCCGCCGATCAGGCCCATGCCGTAGAGCTGGCCGGCCTTCTCCTCGAAGCGCCGGATCAGCAGCATCTCGTGATAGGCGTGGAGATCCTCGTCCCGCGTGAACTGGGGCATGTTCGGCGCGGGGCGATGCGCCTCGGCGGCCTGAGGGCTCGCGGCCTGCACCGGCGCGGACGACGCGTCCTTGGCGGGCTCTTTGGCAGGCTCCTTGGCGGCGTCCATCGGCGCTCTCCCCGTGATTCCACGCGACTTCGTGGGGGTGTAGGACAGCGACGATTGGAAAGCGAGGGCTGCCGCTCTGACAGGAAGCCGCTCTTGTCAGAGGACTTTCGGGACTAGGGAAAACGATCCCCTGGACTTCCGCGGGACGATCGCGGGACCTCCGCGGACCTGTCAGGGCGTGATGATGACCACGTCGTTGGCGTGGACCCGGCCCAGGACAATCCGGGCGCGCTCCTCCAGGAGGTCGCGGTCGATCTGATCGCTCTTGAGCAGGTTCACCCGGTGCTCCCAGACGGCGCGCTCGGCCTTCACGGCGGCGAGTTCCTGGCTGAGGCCGTAGGCGCGGATCTTGAGGGCCTTCTTGGCCTCGAGGCCGCGGTTGCCACTCTCGGCCTGCCACACGAAATAGCCGACCACGAGCGCCGACAGGGTCCAGAGACCCAGCGGCAACACGACCATTCTGACTCGGCGGCGCACGACCATGGCGCGACCCTCGCGCGGAAAGGTTAACGGTTCTTTTCGACCGCGCCGCGGTCAGGACAGGACCGCGACGGGGCCGGACCGCGGCCGGGACGAACAGGGGCGAGCCTGAGGCATGGACCTGACGCATCTGGGACGCTGGATCGCCGCGCACGCCACGGCGACCGACGACCACGACACCCTGCTCTCGGGCTTCTGCGAGTCGCTGGTCGAGGCCGGCCTTCCCGTCTGGCGGGTCAGCGTCATGGCGCCGGCCCTGGACCCGACGCTGCGCGGCGTCAGCCTGAACTGGCACGCGGGCGAGGGCATGTCGTACGTCGCCAACGCCCACGGCGCCGACGAGGAGAGCGACTGGCTCCTGAGCCCCGTCTACGCCCTCGTGGAGACGGGCGAGACCTTCGGCCGCTGGCGCCTCGACGCGCCCGGGCTGGCCGTCGACTTTCCGGTCCTGAAGGCCCTCGGGGCGCAGGGCGGCGTCGACTACGTGCTGCACATCGCCGAGTTCGCTCCCGGCACCGCGCTGCGGGGCATCGCGGTCTCGTTCTGCACCCGCGCCGCCGCCGGCTTCACCGAGGCGGACCTCGCCGCGATCGCCGGCGTCCTGCCGTTCCTGACGCTGGCGATGGCCAAGATGGGCCTCGCCCACACGTTCCGGGAAGTCTCGGCCACCTATCTCGGCCGGTCGACCGCCGAGCGCATCCTCGACGGTCAGATCCGGAGGGGCGAGGGGCGGGCCGTGCCGGCGGCGATCCTGCTGACCGACCTGCGCGGCTTCACGGCCCTGGCCGACCGGGTGGATCCGGCCGACATGGTCACGTGGCTCAACGAGCATTTCGACGCCCTCGGCGATCCGGTGGCGCGGCACGGCGGCGAGATCCTGAAATTCCTCGGCGACGGCTTCCTGGCGATCTTCCCGGTCCCGGACGCCGACACCCTCCCCTGCCCGGTCTGCGGTGCGGCGCTCGACGCCGCGATCGAGGGCCTCGCCGCCAACGCGGCGCTCAACGCCCGCCGCCGCGCCGAGGGGCTGCCGGAGCTGCCGGCCGAGGGCGTCGTGCATTTCGGGACGGTGATGTACGGCAATGTCGGGACCGAGCGGCGCCTCGATTTCACGATCATCGGACGGGCGGTCAACGAGGCGAGCCGGATCGAGAGCCAGTGCGCCGCCCTCGGCCACGACCTCCTCGTGTCGGACTCCTTCGCCGAGCGGTGCGCCCGGCGGCTGGAGCCGGTCGGGACGATCGAGTTGCGGGGCCTGTCGCGGCCGATGCGGGTCTGGACCGTGCCGGGGGAGTCGTCCGGTGCGGCGATGACCTGAGGCGAGCGCCGTCTTCCGGGCTCGCCTGCGGCGCCCCGGAACAAAGTGGGAGGCGCCGCGCTGACGTCGTCAGAACAGCGCGCAGCTCCGCTGGAGCACCAGCCCGACCGCGCCCTGCACGAAGCGGCGCCGGTAGGCCTCCCGGATCTCACGCAGGGCGGCGACCGCTTCGGGCGTCGGTTCGGTGACGATCAGGACGATGCGGGCGGCCTCGCGGACGATGCGTCCGTCCGGCCCGCGCCACTGGCCCCGGCCGGCGAACACGGTCAGCCCGTCCGGGAACCGCGGGGCGATCCGCTCGGCCAGGAACCGGTCGAAGGCCGCCCCCGAGACGCGGCCGCCGTCCGGCCGCGACAGGCCGAACAGCAGCTGCGCGCTGAGCGTCGGGCGGGCACCGTCGCAGAGCGGGTCCGCGCGGGCGGGGCCGGCCGCCCCGATACCGAGCAGGCCGGCCAGCAGGATCTTACCGATCAGCGGCGGGCGAGCTGCTTGAGCGCCGACGGGCCGGCGTAGAGCGCCTGCGGGCCCAGGCCCTCCTCGATGCGGATCAGCTGGTTGTACTTGGCCAGTCTGTCCGAGCGGGCGAGCGAGCCGGTCTTGATCTGCCCGCAATTGGTGGCCACCGCGAGGTCCGCGATGGTCGAGTCCTCGGTCTCGCCCGAGCGGTGCGACATCACCGCGGTGTAGCCGGCGCGCTGGGCCATATCGACCGCCGCCAGGGTCTCGGTGAGCGAGCCGATCTGGTTGACCTTGATCAGGATCGAGTTGGCCGTCCCCTCGGCGATGCCGCGGGACAGGCGCTCGACGTTGGTGACGAACAGGTCGTCGCCCACGAGCTGGCAGCGGTCACCGATCTTGTCGGTCAGGAGCTTCCAGCCGGCCCAGTCATCCTCCGACATGCCGTCCTCGATCGAGACGATCGGGTAGGTGGCGACGAGCTGCGCGAGGTAGTCGACCTGCGCCTCGATGGTGCGGGTCTTGCCCTCGCCCTCGTAGGCGTAGGCGCCGTCCTTGAAGAACTCGGTGGCGGCGCAGTCGAGGGCGAGCGCCATGTCCTGGCCCGGCTTGAAGCCGGCGGCGCTGATCGCGTCCATCACGAAGTCGAGGGCGGCCTCGGCCGACGGCAGGTTCGGGGCGAAGCCGCCCTCGTCGCCGACATTGGTGTTGTGGCCGGCCTTCTTCAGCTTGCCCTTGAGGGTGTGGAACACCTCGGAGCCCATGCGCACGGCCTCGGCGAGCGAATCGGCGCCCACCGGCATGATCATGAATTCCTGGAAGTCGATCGGGTTGTCGGCGTGCGCGCCGCCGTTGATGATGTTCATCATCGGCACCGGCAGGACCCGGCCCTGCACGCCGCCGACGTAGCGGTAGAGCGGCAGGCCCGAGGCCTCGGCCGCGGCCTTGGCCACCGCCAGCGACACGCCGAGGATCGCGTTGGCGCCGAGGCGGGCCTTGTTGGGCGTGCCGTCGAGCTCGATCATCGCCTCGTCGACCGCGACCTGGTCCTCGGCCTCCATGCCGCCGATCGCGTCGAGGATCTCGGTCTGGGCCGCCTCGACCGCCTTCAGCACGCCCTTGCCGAGGAAGCGATTCTTGTCGCCGTCGCGCAGCTCCACCGCCTCGTGGGCGCCCGTGGAGGCCCCCGACGGCACCGCGGCGCGGCCGAAGGAGCCGTCCTCCAGGATGACGTCGACCTCGACCGTGGGGTTGCCGCGGCTGTCGAGGATCTCGCGGGCGCTGATATTGGTGATCGCGGTCATGGAACGTCCTCTCGCGGGGGCCGCGGGTCGGCGACCGCGCCCCAATCGGAGGGTGCGGCGCATCGCGGCGGCTTATCCGTCAAGCCGCGGCCGGCGGCAAGCGCCGGGGCGGACGGCGCACAGCCGGGACCTGTCAGGAAAGCGTCGCGGATCAGGCGGATGCGCGCGGCGCCGGCAGGCTCTATATGGCCGGCCATGACCTCCACCGACGACCTCCAGCTCGGCCAGCCGACGCCCGTCCCCACCTCACCCGAGGAGGCGCGACTCGACCGGGTCCCGAACCCGCACGCGGACACCGACTATGTCGCCCGCTTCACCGCGCCGGAATTCACCTCGATCTGCCCGGTCACCGGGCAGCCGGATTTCGCGATCCTGGTGATCGACTACGTGCCCGGAGACTGGCTGGTGGAGTCGAAGTCGCTGAAGCTCTACCTCGGATCGTTCCGCAACCACGGAGCGTTCCACGAGGATTGCACGGTGGCGATCGGCAAGCGGCTCCGCGACCTGCTGGAACCGCGCTACCTGCGAATCGGCGGGTTCTGGTATCCCCGCGGCGGAATCCCGATCGACGTCTTCTGGCAGACGGGCGACTTGCCGAAGACCGCGTGGCTGCCGGACCCGGGCGTGCCGCCCTACCGCGGACGCTGACCGAGCCAACGAAAAGGGCGACCGGCTCGCGCCGGTCGCCCCCGATCCTCCCGGATCTCCGATCTCAGTAGCCGTAGCCGTAGTAGCCGTAGCCCGGAGCGGCGTAGCCGTAGCCGCCGTAGACCGGGGCGTAGCCGTAGCCGTAGGACGGGGCGTAGCCGTAGCCGCCGCCGTAGTAGCTGTCGCGGGCCGCGCCCGCGGCAATCGCACCGGCCGCGAGGCCGGCGATGCCGAGGCCGATCGCGGCGCCGGTGCCGATGCCGCGACGGCCGCGGTAGTAGCCGTGACCGTAGCCGCCGTAGCCGCCGTGGTAGCCGTAAGGCCGCGCCTCGGCGCTCGTGGTGACGGCAACACTGCCGAGAGCCATGGCGGCGGCAGTGGCGATGATACCGATCTTGCGCATAGTGTTCCTTCTCGATCCCTGATCGAACATGCCCAATAACGTGGCCGCATCCGGACAGTTCCAGATTTCACGCCGGACTTGCGTGCGGATCCGCACCCAGTCGGGATTATGAACCGTTGTTCAGCGTGGCCGCCGCTTCGATGAGTGCGGTCAAGCTTGGGTGCGGCTCTTCCGGAACCGCTCGAACTCTTGCGGCGAGTCTTCGGGAACACCTGAAACGCCGCGGCGGGCCGGCGCGGCGGACGACCGGTCCCGGAGATGGAAATCCGCCCCGCCGCGGGTCGGGCGTGCTACGGATCTGCCGGGAGGACCGACGATGGATGCCCTGACCCTGATCCGCGAGAGCCTCGCGCCGCTGGCCGGCAAGCGGGTCGTCGATATCGGGTGCGGCGCCGGGACGCTCGCGCGGCGGCTGGTCGACGCGGGCGCGCGGGTCACCGGGATCGATCCCGGCGCCGCGGCGCTCGCCCGGGCGCGGGCCGCCGTGCCGGAGGCGCGCTTCGAGGCCGCGACCGGCGAGGCCCTGCCCTTCCCGGACGCCAGCTTCGACGGCGCCGTGATGCTGAATTCCCTCCACCACGTCCCGGACCCGGCGGCGGCCCTCGCCGAGGCGGCCCGCGTCCTGGCCCCGGGCGGGCTGCTCGTCGTGGTGGAGCCCCTGGCGGAGGGCAGCTTCTTCGACGCCCTGCGGCCGATCGAGGACGAGACCGCGATCCGCGCCGCCGCCCAGGACGCCATCGCGGCCGCCCTCGCCCGCGGCGCCTACGCGTGCCGCCGCGACGCGACGATCGCGCGGCGCGAGCGCTTCGACTCGCTCGACGCCTTCCTCGCCCGCGTCAGAGCCGTGGACCCGGCCCGCGAGGCGACCATCCGGGACCGGCGCTCCGTGGTCGAGGAGGCCTTCCTCAAGGCCGCCGCGCGCGAGGCCGACGGGCAGTTCGGCCTCGTCCAGCCGCTGCGGATCCACGTCCTGGAGCCGGCGGCCGCCTGAGCCGGTCAGGCGGCCCGGCGCTTGGCGAGGCGGTCGAAGGCGAGGAGTTCCTCGAGCAGGGCCGGCATGTCCTTCAGCGCCACCATGTTGGGGCCGTCGGAGGGCGCCCGGTCGGGGTCGGGATGGGTCTCGATGAACACCCCCGCCACGCCCACCGCCACGGCGGCGCGGGCGAGGACGGCGACGAATTCCCGCTGTCCGCCGGAACTCGCCCCCTGCCCGCCGGGCTGCTGCACCGAGTGGGTGGCGTCGAACACCACCGGCGCGCCCTGCGTGACCTGCGCCATGATCGGCAGGCTGCGCATGTCCGACACCAGCGTGTTGTAGCCGAACGAGGCGCCGCGCTCGGTGACGATGACGTTGGGGTTGCCCGCCTCCGTCACCTTGGCGGCGACGTGCTTCATGTCCCAGGGCGCCAGGAACTGGCCCTTCTTGATGTTGACCGCCCGGCCGGTGGCGGCGGCGGCCAGCAGCAGGTCGGTCTGGCGGCACAGGAAGGCGGGGATCTGAAGCACGTCCACCGCCTCGGCGGCGGGGGCGCACTGCTCGGCGGCGTGCACGTCGGTCAGCACCGGCAGCCCGAGGGTCTCGCGGATCTCGGCGAAGACCGGGAGCGCCCCGTCGAGGCCGATGCCCCGGGCGGCGCTGCCCGAGGTGCGGTTGGCCTTGTCGAAGGAGGTCTTGAACACGAGGCCGACGCCCAGACCCGCGGCCATCTCCTTGAGAGCGGCGGCGATCTCCAGGGCGTGCTGGCGCCCCTCGAGCTGGCAGGGGCCGGCGATCAGCGTCAGCGGCAGGTGGTTGGCGAAGCGCGCGTCGCCGACTTGGACGACGGGGCCGGGTGTCTCGATCTTCGACATGCCGGCCGGTCTAGCCCGCGCGGCGGATCCGCGAAAGCCCGGGCCGGGGCGCGACCCGACAGACCGTGCGGTCCTCCCGGAGGGCGTCCGCGCGCGGGCCGGTCTCGCACAGCATCAGGATCCGGCCGGCGCCACCCCGGCGCGGGGCATCGGCCAGCAGGCTGGCCTGGTGGAGGTTGAGCGCCAGCACCTCGACCGCGGCGGCGTCCGCCCCGGCGAGCGCCTGCGCGGCGCGGCCGATCAGGACGAAGTAGGCCGGCGCCGGCTCGCGCTCGCGGGAGGCCACGGTGATCCGGGCGGGCGCGCGGCAATCGAGGCTCAGCCGCTCGGCATCCTGTGCCCGGAACACCGCGACGGGGCCGGCCCGCCCCGCCAGGGAGGCGCCGGTGGTGCGGATCACCCGCGCGGCGAGGACGTCGCAGGCATCCGCCGCCCGGGCCGGGGCCGGCCCGAGGAGGAGCGCGCCGGCGAGGGCGGTCAGGGTGGTGAGGCGCAGCATCGGGACATCCGCGGCGGGAGACGGTCGCGCCCGGCATATAGCGCGCCCGGGAGATAGCGCGCCCTGCGGCGGGCGCGAAGCCGCGCCGCTCCGCGGGACGTGGACAGGAACAGCCGGATGACCGATCTGAGCGGGCGGCGCGGCGCCGCACGCCGCTCGCAGATCAGGCTCCGACGCGGCCATGCTTCGAACCCTCCTCGCTTCCGTCCTGCTGGCCCTGGTGCCGGCCGGGCACGCTTCCGCAGAGCCGCCCCAGCAGCCGACCTACGGGCCCGAACTCGAGGGCTTCGCCTACCCGTTCCCGGTGGAGCGGTTCCCGTTCACGTCGCAGCACCAGCCGCTGCAGATGGCCTATCTCGACGTCCGGCCGGCGACGCCGAACGGCCGGACCGCCGTGCTCCTGCACGGCAAGAACTTCTGCGCCGCCACCTGGGAGAGCCAGATCCGGGCGCTCAACGCCGCCGGGTACCGGGTCATCGCGCCGGACCAGATCGGCTTCTGCAAGTCGAGCAAGCCGGCAGCCTACCAGTTCACCTTCCGGCAGCTCGCCGAGAACACCCGCGCGCTCCTGGACAAGCTCGGGATCGAGCGGCCGATCCTGGTCGGCCACTCGACGGGCGGCATGCTGGCGGCCCACTACGCCCTGCTCTACCCGAAGGCGGTGGAGCAGCTCGTGCTGGTCAACCCGATCGGCCTGGAGGACTGGGCCGCCAAGGGCGTGCCGCCGACCTCGGTGGAGCAATGGTACCAGCGCGAGCTGAAGGTGACGGCGGCCTCGATCCGGGCCTACGAGACGGCGACCTACTACGCCGGCGCCTGGGAGCCCCGCTACGAGCCCTGGGTCACGATGCTCGCGGGCCTCAACAACGGCCCCGGCAAGGAGGCGGTCGCCTGGGACTCGGCCCTGCTCTACGACATGATCCTCACCCAGCCGGTGGTCTACCGGTTCCCGCAGATCGCGGTGCCGACGCTGCTCCTGATCGGTCAGAAGGACAACACGGCGATCGGCAAGGACCTCGCGCCGCCGGAGGTGCGGGCGAGCCTCGGCAACTATCCCGAGCTCGGCAAGGCGGCCGCCAGGGCCATCCCGGGCGCGCGGCTCGTGGAGTTCCCGGATCTCGGCCACGCGCCGCAGATGTCGGACCCGGAGGGGTTCAATGCGGCGCTGATCGCCGGGATCGCGGCGCGGTAGGCACCGCGCGCCGTCCTCCGTCGTCCCGGGGCGCTCGCGGCGCCCCGGGACGACGACGTGCCCGGCGCCTTGATCCTAGAAGTAGGACTTCAGCACGCCCCGGCGGCGGACGTCGAGGGTCGCGCAGTGGAACGAGCCGCCGAACGGGCCGTAGCTGAGGAACGGCGCCGGGATCGGGTCGAAGCCCCAGTCCTTCAGGGCCTTGATCAGCGTCGGCTGGCTCTGGTCGACGACGATCTTCTTCTCGGTGATCGCCAGGACGTTGATCGAGGTCCAGGGCGAGCACATCGAGATCTTGCTCATGAAGCCCTCGACCGGGTCGGGGCGCGGGGCGACCAGCACGTCCCATTTCTTGAGCACGGCCGGGAGCTTCTCGACGTCGACGTAGTCCGGGTTCACCAGAACCTTGCCGGGGGCGAGCGGCATGAACGACGAGTCGATGTGCATCGGCTGCGGGCAGCGGCTCTCGATCTCGTGGATGCGGAAGCCCGGGCCGAGGTGGCGGCGCAGCCACTCGATGCCCATCAGGTTCGTCACGTTGGAGCGGGTCACGAACAGGTCGCGGCCGCAGCGGACGAAGTCGGCGGCGTCGAAGACCGGCTCGAACTCGTTGACCGTGAACTGCATGGGCTCGCCGGCCTTCAGGTTCGGCACCCGGTAATCGTAGTTGTAGAGGTCGTCGGTCAGCTGGGGCCGCGGCGCGGAGGTCCAGCGGGCGCCGGCGCGGAAGTACTCCTTGAACAGCGACCGGTAGGCGTCGCCCTCGAAGTAGCGCGAGCGCCAGCACATCGGGCTCTCGATGATCTCGTCGCCGATCACGAGGTACGGGTCGCGCGGGCAGGCGACGCAGAAGCCGCGGGAGGACCAGCGCGGCGCCTTGAACTTCTTCGAGAAATCCACCGCGTCGGGGCGGCGGACCTTCACGCCCTCGCCGGCCAGGATGGTGATGAAGTTGTCGAGCTCGGCCTGGGCGAGCTTCTTCATGAACTTCGGATATTTCCAGCCGCTCGCCAGCCGGTAGAACGGCTGCGCGGCGCGCGGCAGGTTGAAGATCACCGTCAGGTGGTGAGTCGGGATCGTGGCGCCGTCGAGCGAGCCGACGATGACCTCCTCCAGCGGATCCCACTCGTTCCAGGCCATCACCGGCGACTGGGGAGCCGGCACGCCCGGTCCGGTCCCGCCCGGGAGACCGCCCGCATGCGTGTCGTCGGTCACGGCCTCCAGGGCCGTGATCGGTGATTCGCGCTCCATGACGTGTGCCCCTTCTGCGACGTGCCGCGGCCTTCTGCGCGGGCTTCTCCGCCCCGCCGCCGCTTTGGCCCTCGGTGTGTCAAACGGGTGATAGACACCGCTAATCCGTGCTGCAACGTGACAGAAACGTTCCCGGGCCGATGGACCTATTTCTGCCGCGACCGTGACCGATTTCCCGCATCAAGCCTTACGCGAGCTTGAAAGACGACAATGAAGCGCCTGACGACCTTGGCCTCGATCGCCGGTCTGTGCACGGTCGTCGGCCTGTTCATGTCCTCCGGCCTGGAGGATGTGTCGGCCGCCGTCGTGAGCGCCGGCTGGGGCGCCGCCCTGGTGGTGCTCGCGCGCTTCGTGGCCGTCGCCTGGGCGGGGCTCGGCTGGTACGTCGTGTTCCCCGCCGGCGCGACCAAGCTCGCCGACTGCATCTCGCTCCGCTTCGTCCGCGAGGGCATCAACACGCTGCTGCCCGTCGCCACCGTCGGCGGTGACTTCGTCGGCGCCCGCCTCCTGTCGAAGCGCAACGTTCCGGGCGCGCTCGCGGGCGCCAGCATGTTCGTCGACCTGATGACCCAGGCGCTGACGCAGCTCCTGTTCACGGTGGCCGGCCTCGCCCTGCTGGTCCTGATCTCCGGTGACGGACCGATCGCCCACACGGTCGAGGGCGGGCTGGCCCTGGCGGTCCCGGCGCTCGGCGCCTTCTACCTGATCCAGCGCAAGGCCGGTCATCGCCTGATCCAGGCGCTGCTCAGCCGCTTCGCCTCCGGGCGCGAGTGGCGGGCCTTCGGCGCCATCGACCAGCTCTACGACAGCCTGCGCCGGCTCTACGGCAACCACGGTCGCTTCGCGTTGGCCCTGGTGGTCCACCTCGCCGGCTGGGTGATCGGCACGCTCGAGGTCTATGTCTGCCTGCGGTTCATGGGCTACCCGATCGATTTCGCGCAGGCGCTCATGATCGAGAGCCTCGCCCAGGCCGTGCGCGGCGCCGCCTTCGCGGTGCCCGGCGCCCTGGGCGCGCAGGAGGGCGGCCTGATCGCCCTGTGCGGCCTGTTCAATATCCCGGCCGAGGCGGCGCTCGCCCTGTCGCTGGTCAAGCGCTTCGCCGATCTCGGCGTCGGGCTCCCGAGCCTCCTGCTCTGGCACCGGATCGAGTCCAGGCTCCGGTCCGAGACGCCCGAGGAAGAGGAGCGCGAGCCTGAGCCGGAGGCCGGGCGCAAGGCCAAGAGGGTCGCGCAGCCCGCCACCCTCGGCCCGTTCTACAGCTACGCTCCGCCGCGCATGGGGGCGCGGCTCGGCGACGGCGAGGAGTTGAAGAAGTGCGCCTGACCCGCCGGCTCGCGGCCGCCCTCATCGCCGCTCCCTTGGCCCTGACCCTGCTCGTCCCGGCCCCGTCACGGGCCGCGGACGATCCGGCCGTTCAGACCGTGCGCGACCTCTACGCCGCCTTCTCGGCCGCGCTGAAGGACGGGCCCGGCCCCCTGCCGGCCCGGGTCGAGGCCGTCGGCCCCGCGCTCGACAAGGCGTTCGACTTCCCCGCCATGACCCGCATCGCGGTGGGCTCGAAATGGTCGAGCTTCACCCCGGAGCAGCAGGCGGCGGTGATCGACGCCTTCAAGCGCAGCCTGACCGTGACCTACGCCAACCGCCTGGCCCGCGCCGCCGGCGGCAAGTTCGACGTGACCCCGAAGGTCGAGGAGCGGGGCGCCCAGCGCGTGGTGCCGACCCGCGTCACCGCCGCGGACGGCGACGATTCCGCCGTGGACTTCGTCGTCAACGCCGACAACCGCATCCAGGACGTCCTGCTCAACGGCGACGTCAGCGAGATCGCCGCGCAGCGGAACGCCCTGTCGGCGCCGCTGAAGTCCGGGGGCGCCGACGGCGTCGTGAAGTTCCTCCGGGCGCGGGCCGACGGCATGCTCGCGGCCAAGCCGACGCCCTGAGCGGCGCCGGCGCCTGCGCCGACCTGAACCGGCCGTTCGCGGCCATCGCCGCCTCGGCGGCCGGACGATCGCACGGATCCGACCGGATGGATGTCTCCTCCCTGGCGCTGCTCGGCCTCTCGTGGCTCTCGCTGCTCTGCCTGATCCTGGCGGCGGCGGGCTGCGTCTACGGGCTGGCCGCCGCCATGTGCGCGGGCCGCTACGCGGGCCGCCGCCCGCCGGTGCTGCCCGCCGGCGCGACGCGGCCCTCCGTGACCGTGCTGAAGCCGCTCTGCGGCCTCGAGCCCAATCTCTACGCGAATCTCGAGACCGTGCTGCGCCAGGATTACGCCGGGCCGGTCCAGGTCCTGTTCGGCGTCCAGAAGCCCACCGATCCCGCGATCGGCGTGGTCGAGCGCCTGCAGCAGGCCTATCCCGAGGCCCGCATCGACCTCGTGATCGACGGCCGGCAGCACGGATCGAACCGCAAGGTCTCGAACCTGATCAACATGGCCGAGGCCATCGCCCACGACGTGGTGGTGCTGGCCGACAGCGACATGGTGGTGGGGCCCGACTACCTCGAGCGCCTCGTCGCGGAGCTGTCCCAGGACGGCGTCACCGGCGTCACCTGCCTGTACCACGGGGTCCCGGCCTTCCGGGGCCTGTACGACCAGCTCTCGACGCTCGCGATCGACACCCACTTCCTGCCCAACGTCGTGATGGGCCTGAGCCTCGGTCTGGCGAAGCCTTGCTTCGGCTCCACCGTGGCCTTCACCCGGGCGAGCCTGGAGGCGGTCGGCGGCTTCCGCACCTTCCGCAACGATCTGGCGGACGATTACGCCATCGGCGCCGCCCTGCGCGGCCTCGGCGGCCGGGTGGTGATCCCGAGCTTCACGATCGGCCACACCAGCGTCGACACCGATCTCTCCGGCCTGTGGCGGCACGAGCTGCGCTGGAACCGGACGATCCGCACCGTCGACCCGGCGGGCTACGCCGGCTCGATCGTCACCCACGCCTTCCCGCTCGCCCTGCTGGGCGCGCTCCTGCCCGGCGCCGGCACCGGCGCCCTCTGGGTCGCCGCCGCGGCGCTGGCGAGCCGCGTGCTGCTCTGCCGGCAGCTGGAGCGGGCCTTCGGCCTCGCCCCGCACCCCTACGGACTGTTGCCGATCCGCGACATCCTCTCCTTCCTGAACTTCTCCTGGGCCTTCGTGTCGGGGGCGGTGACATGGAAAGGTCACGATTATCACGTGGTTGCGGATGGCACCCTGATCCCGGACGCCGAACTCGGCCGCGATGCCGGCGCGCCGCTCCGCTGAACCCGGCTCCCTCGTCCTCCGCCCCTCCCCCGGCATTGCCCTGAGGCCTTGAACCCCATGCGCACGCTCTTCCTCCAGGCCCCCACCTTCGACGGTTTCGACGGCGGTGCCGGCTCCCGTTACCAGGCCAAGCGCGAGATCAAGTCGTTCTGGTACCCGACCTGGCTGGCCCAGCCGGCCGCCCTGGTGCCGAACTCGAAGCTGATCGACGCGCCGCCGCACAACATCAAGCTCGCCGAGATCGTGGCCCAGGCCAACGACTTCGACCTCGTCGTGCTCCACACCTCGGTGCCGTCCTTCAAGTCCGACGTGAAGACGATCGAGGCGCTCAAGGCCGCCAACCCGAAGCTCATCGCCGGCCTGATCGGCGCCAAGGTCGCGGTCGACGCCGCCGGCGCGATGGCCCAGGCCCCGGTGGTCGATTTCTGCGCCCGCAACGAGTTCGACTTCACCGTCAAGGAGGTCGCCGACGGCGTCCCGATGTCGGAGATCAAGGGGCTGTCCTATCGCGACGCCAACGGTGTCGTGGTCCACAACGAGGACCGCGAGATCATGACCGACATGGATCAGCTGCCCTTCGTCACCAGCGTCTACAAGCGCGACCTGGAGATGGAGAAGTACTTCATCGGGTACCTGAAGCACCCCTACATCTCGTTCTACTCGGGCCGGGGCTGCAAGAGCCGCTGCACCTTCTGCCTCTGGCCGCAGACGGTCGGCGGCCACACCTACCGCACCCGCTCGGTCGCCCACGTGATCGAGGAGATCAAGTACTGCCTGAAGGAGTTCCCGCAGACCAAGGAGTTCTTCTTCGACGACGACACCTTCACCGACAACCTGCCGCGCGCGGAGGAGATCGCCCGCGAGCTCGGCAAGCTCGGCGTCACGTGGTCGTGCAACGCCAAGGCGAACGTGCCGCGCGAGACCCTGAAGGTGCTCAAGGAGAACGGCCTGCGCCTGCTGCTGGTCGGCTACGAGTCCGGCAACCAGCAGATCCTGCACAACATCAAGAAGGGCATGCGGGTCGAGGTCGCCGAGAAGTTCACCAAGGATTGCCACGACCTCGGCATCGCCATCCACGGCACCTTCATCCTCGGCCTGCCGGGCGAGACGAAGGAGACGATCCAGGAGACGATCGCCTTCGCCAAGCGGATCAACCCGCACACGATCCAGGTCTCGCTGGCGGCGCCCTACCCGGGCACCTTCCTGTACAAGCAGGCGGTGGAGAACGGCTGGCTCGACATCGAGAACGCCGAGCTCGTCGACGAGAACGGCGTGCAGGTCGCGCCGCTGCACTACCCGCACCTCTCCCACACCGAGATCTTCACCTCGGTCGAGGAGTTCTACAAGAAGTTCTACTTCCGGGCGCCGAAGATCGCCTCGATCGTCAGCGAGATGGTGCGCTCGCCCGACATGATGAAGCGCCGCCTGCGCGAGGGCGTCGAGTTCTACCGCTTCCTCAAGGAGCGTCAGGGCACCGCCAAGGCGGCCTGAAGTCAGGGGTCCGGGGCCTGGGGCCCCGGCGGGGAGCGGGGCGGAGCCCCGCCCCTCTTCCAGGGCTCCGCCCTGGACCCGCGAGAGGGCGAGCCCTCTCGACACCCGTTACGAGGTTACCGTGAAGCGTCTGGTCGTCACCGCGGATGATTTCGGGCTGAGCCCCGAGGTCAACGAGGCCGTCGAGCAGGCCCATCGCGACGGGATCCTCACGGCGGCGAGCCTGATGGTCTCGGCGCCGGCCGCCGCCGACGCTGTGGCGCGGGCCCGGCGGATGCCGTCCCTGCGGGTCGGGCTGCACCTCGTTCTCGTGGAGGCGTGGCCGACCCTGCCGGCGGAACAGCTTCCCGACCTGACGGACGAGGCCGGCCTGATGCGGGCCGACATGGCCCGCCTCGGCCTCGACTTCGCCCGCAGGCCGGCGGCCCGGCGCCAGCTCGCCGCCGAGATCCGTGCGCAGTTCGAGGCCTACCGGGCCACCGGCCTGCCGCTGGACCACGTCAACGCCCACAAGCACTTCCACGTCCACCCGCTGATCGCCGGGGCGGTGCTGCGCGTCGGCCGCGATTTCGGGATGCGCGCCCTGCGGGTGCCGCGGGAGCCGCGCGAGATCCTGCGCCGCGCCGAGCCCGGCGCGCGGCCGCGAGCCGCCCTCGACATCGCGCCCTGGGCGGCGCTGCTCGCCGTCCGCGCCCGGCAGGCCGGGCTGCTGATCCCCGACCGCACCCTCGGCCTCGCATGGTCCGGCGCCATGACGCCCGCCCGCGTCGCGGCCCTGCTGGCCGAACTTCCGGACGGCCTAACCGAGCTCTACACCCATCCGGCCACCGCCGGCGGCTTCCCCGGCGAGGCGCCGGGCTACCGCTACGCCGACGAGCGCGACGCCCTGACCGCCCCCGCATCCCGGTCGGCCGCCGACGCGTCGGGCGCCGTCCGCGGCGGGTTCTCCGACTTCCTCGGTTGACCCAGGTCGTTATCTGACTTTAGTCAGATAACATGGAGCCTGCCGAGATCGCCCGCGTCCGCCGCTTCGCCCGCGCGGTCACCGCCGAGGTCGGCGCGCTCGATTCCTCGTTCCTCGGTCGCGGCCGTCCCCTGGGCGCGGCGCGGGTCCTGAACGCCATCGGCGCGGGCCGCGCGGAGATCGGCGAGATCCGCGCCTATCTCGGTCTCGATTCCGGCCTGATGAGCCGTCTCCTGCGGAGCCTGGAGGAGGAGGGGCTGGTGGCGACCGCGCCGCATCCCGCGGATGCCCGCCGCCGGGTCGCCTCCCTGACCGAGGCCGGGCGGCGCGAGTTCGCGGCCTACGAGGCGCTGTCGGATGCCCGCGCCGTCGCCCTGCTGGAGCGCGCCCCGCAGGTGGACGCGCTGTTGCACGCCATGGACCGGGTCGCCCTGGCCCTCGGACGCGACGCCATCGCGATCGGGGAGGCCGACCCGACCGACGCGGGCGCCCGCGCCTGCCTCGCCGCCTACTACGCCGAGCTCGCGACCCGGTTTGCCGGCGGGTTCGACGTCGCCCTGTCGTGCGACCCGGAGGCCGCCGCCATGGTGCGGCCGCGCGGCGTGTTCCTGCTCGCGTGCGCCGACGGGTTGCCGGTCGGATGCGTCGGGCTCAAGGGAGGCGGCGGCGCGGTGGCGGAGATCAAGCGGCTCTGGGTCGATCCCGCGGCGCGCGGGCTGGGCCTCGCCAGGCGGCTGATGCGGGAGGCCGAGGCCGCCGCCCGCGACCTCGGGATCCGGACGCTGCGGCTCGACACCAACAGTGCCCTCCCCGAGGCCCTTACGCTCTACCGGCGGTCGGGCTGGGTGGAGATCGACCGCTTCAACGACGATCCCTATCCGGACCACTTCTTCGAGAAGGCCCTCTGAGGCCCTCCGAAGCGCCCGCCGCGACCGGCCGGCGCTGCGCGGCTTCTACTTGGCGGGCACCGGATCCTGGTGCGGGGCGGACTTGCGCAGGGCCGCGCCGGCCGCCTTCTCGGCTTCCGGACGATCCTCGTCGGGCTGCTCCGGCGGCTCGCCGAGGGTCGCCGGAACCACGAAGAACGCCGCCACCAGGGTGAAGAACAGCGACAGCGCCAGCAGCTTGCCCATGCTGGCCGTGCCCGGATGGCTCGACAGGACCAGCGACCCGAAGGCGCTGCCCGTGGTCAGCGCCGAGAAGAAGATCGCCCGGGTCAGGCTGGAGGCGAGCATGTCGGTCACCCCCGCCCGCCACGCGATCACGTAGTAGATGTGGAACGCCACGCCGACCGCGAGCATCAGCGGCAGGGCGATGATGTTGGCGAAGTTCAGCGGCATGCCGACGATGCGCATCGCCATCAGCGTCCAGAGCGTCGCGATCACCAGCGGGCCGAGGGTCATCGCCACGTCCCACGGCTTGCGCAGGGCGACCGAGAGGATGACGAAGATCAGCACGAAGGCCGTCACCGCCGCCTGCACGAAGGCGCCCAGGATCGTGTAGCTCGACTGCGTGGTGGCCACGGGCGCGCCGGTCGCGTGCGGGGCGACCTTCAGGACCTCGTCCGAGAACCGGCGGAGCACGGTGTCGTCGTTCGAGTCGCCCTTCGGGTGAACCTCGATGCGCGCCCGTCCGTCCGCCGCCACCCAGTCGGCCTTCAGCTGCGGCGGCAGGTTGTCCAGCGTGATCTTCTCGGGATGCAGCAGGTCGCGCAGGCGGGCGAGCAGCGGCACCAGATCCTTGGTGAGCGCCACCGAGGCCGCCTCGCGCAGCTGGACCGGGCCGGCGGCGAGCTTGTCCAGGGTGCCGGCGAGCTGCTTGGCCTCCTGGGCGCCCTTCGCGTCGCCCTTGGCGTCGGCCGAGAGGCCGTTGAGCGCCGCGGCGGCGTCCTTGAGCGCCTTGACGTTGTCGGCGTCGGTCGGCGGCGGCGGCCGGCGGCCGGGATTGAGCACCGGGTCCAGCAGCTGGGCCGTGTCGGCGATCTGGGCCAGCTTCTTGTCCTGATCCCGCGGCACGAAGGTGTCGATGCTGTTGACCGAGGCGGTGACCGGCAGGGCCAGGAGCGTCTTCGACAGCGACGGGACCTCCGCGACGCTGGGCGCCAGCACGTCGATGAAGTTCGGGCTGGTCTCGGGATTCTTGATCAGGTCCAGGTAGGTCGCGATGGACTGCGTCTTGGCGCTGCGCAGGTGCATCGGGTTCGAGTCGAACGGCAGGTGCCAGAGGAGCGGCGCGCCGGCCAGGGTCACGAGGCCGACGCCGATCAGGATCGGCTTGCGGTGCCGGATGATCCACGGGTCGACGCCGACGAGCCAGTCGGTCTGGACCGCGGCCTTCTCGCCCACCGGCTTGAACACCGCGATCAGGGCCGGCAGCAGGATCAGCGAGAACAGGAAGGCCACGATCATGCCGACGCCGGCGATCAGGCCCAGCTCCGACACGCCGCGGAAGGCCGTGGGCAGGAAGGCGAAGAAGCCCGCCACCAGCGACACCGCGGCGAGCGTCAGCGACCAGCCGACGCCCCGGGCCGCGGCGCGGATCGCGCTCTCCAGCGTCGGCTGCTCGTAGCGGTCGGCCCGGTAGCGCACCGAGAACTGGATGCCGAAATCGATGCCGAGCCCGACGAACAGGGCCGCGAAGGCCACCGAGATCGGGTTCAGCTCCTTGACCATGATGAGGCCCAGGGCGGCCGTGACCACGAGGCCCGCGAAGGTGGTGATGATCACCGCGCCGACGAGCTTGCCCGAGCGCAGGGCCAGCCACAGGAACAGCACGATCGCGCCGACGATGATGCTGTTGTTGAGGCCGGCATCCTCCGACAGCGTCGCGAACTCCTCGTCCGCCACCGCCACCGTGCCGGTCAGGCGCATCCGCAAGCCGTTCTGGGCGTCGATCCCGAGATCCTTGGCGACGTTGCGGATCAGCTTGGTCGCCTGGTAGCCGGGCTCCAGGGCGTTGAAGTCGAGGACCGGCTGGATCACCACGAACTTCATCTTGTCGGTGACGCTGGTCTCACCCCCCGACAGGAGTTCCTGCCAGGACATCCGCGCCCGCTGACCCGCCAGCACCTTCTGCAGGGTGGCGTCGATCTGCCCCATGGGCTTCTCGAGGTCCTCGATCTTGGCGTCGCCGGTCTTCACGCCGCGCGCGCCCAGCGTCAGCACCCGCATGATGCCCCGCAACGACGGGTCGGCGGCGAGCGGCCCGAGCAGACCCTGCTGCTGGGTCAGCGCCTCCAGGGTCTTGTCGAGGTCCGCCTGCGACATCAGCAGCAGGCCGTTCTTGTTGAAGAACGGGCCGCCGTCAGGCCGGTAGACCGTCTCGATCAGGTTCTTGTGCGCCGTGAGCGCCTTGGCGAGGTTGGCGGCCGCCTCCTCGGTCTCTTCCGGCGTCTCGCCGTTGATGACCGCGACGATGGTGTTGCTGCGCTGCGGGAACGCCTTCTCGAAATTGATCTCGTCCTGCCGCCACGGCTCCTTCGGGTCGATCAGCCGCTCAACGTCGGTGTTGATTCGGAACAGGTGCGCCGCGACTCCGAGGCTCGCGACCGTGAGGAACGCCGTGAAGGCGATCACGATCCACCGATACCGCACCGAGAACGCGACGAGACTTTCGATCACGAGCACCCTGCCTGTTCGCATCGGACGCGCCCCGTGCGCGACCGGCTCCTGCCATCTGTCCGGTCCGAACCCGGGCCACCGACACGGGCGGGCTCAGGGCTCCGCCGCGCGACGCTCCGCGATTCGGCCGGGTGCGCATCGGGTTCGAGGAACGCCACACCGCCCGATCCGAGCGCGCCGCGCGCGCCCGGCACCCGACTGATTGCGCCCGATGCGGTCCGCGGTCGGGACACCCGCCGCGGGCCGGGACTTGCATCGCGGCCACGAGGCTCAGTAAAGAGGGCGATGCCAGATTGCAACGCGGCCGCCGTGGCGCGCATCCCGCGCCCGCCCGTGTGCGCTAGCGCACGGCGTTTCTGGCGCGGCCACCCGAATCGTGGGATTCCGGTCGTATTGCCGACGCAATGCACGTGCTGTCCTCAACGATCGGGCGCGTCCGCCCACGGGCTCCGCAAGCGCGGTCCATGTGGCGCCGTTGCGTCAGGCACGGAATAAGATGTCATCGCCCCGCCCAAACGGGGTCATTTCAGATTAGTTCCAAGCTAGATGGCTGGAATTCGAGATTTTTTCGCGTTAAGCACCCCGATGTCCCGGGGCCGACGAAGTAAGGAGCCGCAATCTTGGGTATCCCCCTCCGGTACGTCGCGAAGATCGGCGGCTACATCCTGAAGCAGCACCTCACGGGCCGCAAGCGTTACCCGCTTGTGATGATGATGGAGCCGCTGTTCCGCTGTAACCTAGCCTGCGCTGGCTGCGGCAAGATCGACTACCCGGACGAGATCCTGAACAAGCGCCTTCCGGTCGCCGACGCGCTCGAATCGGTGCGCGAGTGCGGCGCCCCGGTGGTGGTGATCGCCGGCGGCGAGCCGCTCCTCCACAAGGACCTGCCGCAGATCGTCGAGGGCATCATCGCCCAGAAGAAGTTCGCGATCGTCTGCACGAACGCGCTGCTCCTCGAGAAGAAGATCAAGGAGTACAAGCCGAGCCCGTACTTCACGTGGTCGATCCATCTGGACGGCGACAAGGAGATGCACGACCAGTCGGTGTGCCAGCGCGGCGTCTACGACAAGGCCGTGGCGGCGATCGCGAAGGCCAAGGAGATGGGCTTCCGGGTCACCATCAACTGCACCTTCTTCAACAATTCCCAGCCGGAGAAGATCGCCGACTTCTTCGACAGCGTGACCCGGATGGGCATCGACGGCATCACCGTCTCCCCCGGCTACGCCTACGAGCGCGCCCCCGACCAGAAGCACTTCCTGAACCGCAAGGCGACGAAGGACCTGTTCCGCGGCGTGTTCCGGCACGGCAAGGAGAAGGGCCGCGAGAAGTGGACCTTCCAGCAGTCGGGCCTGTTCCTCGACTTCCTGGCCGGCAACCAGACCTACCACTGCACCCCGTGGGGCAACCCGACCCGCACCGTGTTCGGCTGGCAGAAGCCCTGCTACCTGCTCGGCGAGGGCTACGCGGCGACCTTCAAGGAGCTGATGGAGACCACCGACTGGGACGCCTACGGCACCGGCAACTACGAGAAGTGCGCCGACTGCATGGTCCACTCGGGCTACGAGGCCTCCTCGGTGGTCGATTCGGTCCGCAAGCCCTGGAAGCCGCTGGTGCACGCGATCCGCGGCATCAAGACCGAGGGCGAGATGGCGCCCGAGGTCAGCCTGGAGAACCAGCGCCCGGCCGAATTCGTGTTCTCGCGCAACGTCGCGCAGAAGCTGTCCGAGATCAAAGCGGCCGGCGTCGACACGAAGCAGGAAGCCCGCAAGCGCACCGCCGCCTGACCGGCGCGCGCGACTGACGACACGAGACCCGCGGCCGCGAGGCCGCAGGTCTCTTCGTGTCCAGACCCCGCGGCGCCTCAGCCGAGCCGCGGCACGTGCGGGGCGCAGTCGCGCGGCAGGGTCCCGTCGAGCCGCGGATCGGGCGCGACCTCGACGTGGATCGCGAAAGGAACGAAGCCGGAGCGCCGGTAGAAGGCGAGCGCGCCGGGATGGTCCAGCGTGCAGGTATGCACCCAGAACCGCGCGATCGGGCGCGCCCAGGCCCGGCCGATCGCCGCGTTCATCAGCGTGCGGCCGATCCCGGTACCGACCGCGTCCCCGGTCAGTCCGAGGAAGACCAGCTCGCAGGTGCCGGGCCGGCGGAAATCCAGTTCCAGCATGCCGACGTTCCGCCCGTCCCGCCGCAGCGCGAGGATCTCGACATCCCGGTCGGCCAGGATCGCCGCCAGGGCTTCGTCGGCCAGGGTGAGGCGCGAGAACCAGAGCCAGTCGGCGCCCACCGCCCGGAACAGGCTCCGGTAGGTCTCCGGGTCGGTGCGTTCCAGGGGCTCGAGGGCGAGCCCGGGCGGGAACGGCCGTCCGGGCCGCGGGGGCGGCGGGCGCAGCATTTCCAGGCTGGTGACGATCGTGGCGAGATGGCCGGGCGGCACCGCCGCGTAGCCCGGTGTGAGAGTCGGGATTCCGGTCTCCGGCAGCATCGATCCCCTCCGCGGTCGCCTCGGCGCGGCCCGGTCACGCGGAAAGCGGGCGCCGCCGCGCGACCAGCCACGGCAGCACGCAGGCCGCCGACACCGCGATCGCGGCGGCGTAGGCCGCGACCGGGTCGATGCGCCCGAGCAGCAGGTGCACGCAGACATAGAAGGCCAGCACGCCGAACGCGCCCTGGGCGCTGCCGCGCACCACCTCCAGGGCGGCGCCGACGCCGTCCTGCGCCCGGGCGAAGACGATGAGCGGCCAGGAGATGATCGGGATCGGCGCCAGGACGCCGCTCAGGCCGGAGCCGAGATGCGGCGCCAGCCCCGAGACCAGCAGGACCAGGGCGGTGGCGGCCGCGAGCCGGGCCGGCATGTCCCAGCGCGGCGGGCGCGCCCGGCGGGCCGGCGATTCGGTCCCCGCGGCCGGCCGGCACAGGGCGACCACCAGGACCATCGCCGGCAGGTCGATCGCCGTGGCGAGCCACAGGCCGGGCTGGATCACCCCGTGCAGCAGCGCGCCGCCGAGGACGAAGCCCGCGAGGGCGAGCAGCGCGGCCGCGAGGCCCCCCGTCCGCGGCGCGGCGACGGCGTAGACGAGGTAGCTGACGGTGACCGCGCCGAGCCCCTCCACCGAGCCGATCGCCGCGTCGGCGGCGAAGCGCTCGCCCTGCTCGGCGGCGAGGTAGATCGAGATCGGCGCCGAGGTCAGCGGGAGGCCCGAGAGCAGGCCGCCGACGAGGCTGCCCCACCGGCGCGCGGCCGCCGACACGGCCCACATCAGGGTCGGCGTGACGACGATCTTGGCGGCGATCAGGCTCATGGCGACCGGCGGGTCCCGGGGCCTCAGGCCGCCTGGGGCGGCCCGTCATCCTCCGGGTCGGCGGGCGAGTTGAGGATGTCCTCGAGCTCGTCGACCAGCCGGTCGACCTGGTCCTCGGTGGCGAGCACCTTCAGAACCTCTCCGGTCTCCGTCTCGACGGCCAGCTCGATATGCGGCCCGACCCGGGCCGTCAGGATCCGGGCCAGGATCTTGATTGCGCTCATGCGAGTGCCTCCTCCGCGGCGATGAGGCCGACCGCCACCGCCGGTCCACAGGTCGAGATGCCGTCGCGCGCGCCGCCGATCCGGTCCGCCAGCAGCGTCACGAGCGGTGTCGAGGACCGGCCGAGACGCTCGGCGAGGCGGGCGCCCACGAAGGCGCCGGCGCCGCACAGGACGAGGGGCGCGTCCGCGCCGATGTCGGGCCGGCTGAGGATCTCCGCCGCCGCGTCGTGCAGCAGGCGCAGCTGCGCCTCGGCGAAATGGGCGGCGAGCGCCGTCCAGGCCGCTCCGGGCGCCTCCGCCCGGTCCCGCCCGACGATCCGGGCGAGCCGGGTCTCGCTCTCGGCGACCGTCTTGCCCTTGCGGTCGCCGCTCGGCTGCTGGTCGGCGCCCTCGGGGAGCTGGCCGAGGATGCGGTAGACGTCCGCCATGTGGGCGAAGGTCTCGGTCATCAGCCGGGTCCGGCGGCCCGCGAAGGGGGCGTGGTCGGACAGGGCGATCACCGGCGTGCGCACCGCGCCGGTATAGACGAGCTCGCCGGTCTCCAGCCGCTCGGCGTCGCTGTAGCCGGTCGCGGCCGGCCGCCCGCCCACGACGGGAATCAGGTCGGCGGTGGTCGAGCCGATATCGACCAGCAGCGCATCCGGGACGTGCCGGCCGGCGAGCGCCGCGGTGGCGTGCCAGTTGGCCGAGGCCACGTCCGCCGACAGGGACGCGGCCGCCTCGGGGGCGACGAGGCCGGAGCGGCCGGCGTAGATCCGCACGGTCCCGGCGAGGTGCGACCCGGCCCATCCGGCGAGCGCCGCGACGCCGTCGCGCCGGTCGGCGAAGCAGTCGGTCAGCTCGCCCGTCATGGTCACGGCGTGCAGGGCCGCGCCGCGGGCCCAGTCGGGGGCGGCCTCCAGCGCCCGGTCGAGGGCCGGCAGGCCCTGCCAGAGCGGGCACGGCACCTGGGCGGCGGCCGCGACCCGGCCGTCCTCGACCAGGGCGACCTTGACGTGGACCCCGCCGAGGTCCCACCCGATGGTCGTTGGGTTTGATGAGCGCATGGGACCGCGATGAGCGCCTCGATGGACCACAGGATCGGGCGCCCCGGCTTCGCGGTGATCCCGGTGCTCGATCTCCGGGGCGGCCGCGTGGTGCGGGCGCGCCGGGGCGAGCGCTCCTCCTATGCCCCGATCGAGACGCCCTTGGCAAAGGGCTCGGCGCCGGACGCGGTGGCCCGCGGGCTGGTCGACGCGTGGCCCGCCGCGATCCTCTACGTCGCCGATCTCGACGCGATCATCGACCGCGCCGCGCCCGATCTCCGCGCCCTGGAGGCGATCGCCCGCGCCTGCCCGGGGATCGCCCTGTGGGTCGATGCCGGCTTCGCCGAGCCGGAGGGCGTCGCGGCGTTCCTGGAGGCCGGGCTCGGGCGACCGGTGATCGGCAGCGAGAGCCAGGCGGATGCCGACCTCGTGACGCGGCTCGGCGACCGGGCGGTGTTCTCCCTCGACACGCGCGGCGCGGAGCGGCTCGGCCCGGCGGCCCTCCACGACGATCCGGCGCTCTGGCCGCCGGAGGTGATCGCCATGACGCTGGCGCAGGTCGGCGCCGGGGCCGGCCCGGACCTCGCGGCCCTGGGAGCCCTGCGGGCGCGGGCGCCGGATCGCCGCCTCTACGCGGCGGGCGGCGTGCGCGGCCCGGACGACCTGCGGGCGCTCCGGGCGGCCGGGATCGCCGGGGCGCTGGTCGCCTCGGCCCTCCACGACGGCACCCTGTCCCGGGCGACGGCGCCCGACCTCGCCTGACGCTTCCGGCCCGGGCCCGCGGCTGCTAAACCGCGCGACAGAGAGACCACCGACACGAGCCGTCAGACGATGGAAAAGTTCACCACCCTGGAGGGCGTCGCGGCGCCCCTGCGGACGATCAACGTCGATACCGACCGGATCATCCCGGCGAAGTACCTGAAGACGATCCGGCGGACCGGCCTCGGCAAGAGCCTGTTCGCCGAGATGCGCTACCGGGAGGACGGCTCCGAGAACCCGGACTTCATCCTCAACCAGCCGGCCTACCGGAACAGCAAGATCCTGGTGTGCGGCGACAATTTCGGCTGCGGCTCGTCCCGGGAGCACGCGCCCTGGGCGCTGGCCGATTTCGGCATCCGCTGCGTGATCTCCACGAGCTTCGCCGACATCTTCTTCAACAACTGCGCGAAGAACGGCATCTTGGCGATCGTCGTGTCGCCCGAGGATCTGGAGAAGCTCTTCGAGGACGCCGAGCGCGGCGCGAACGCCACCCTGACGGTCGACCTGGCGGCGCAGACGATCCGGGGACCGGACGGCGGCACCCTGCATTTCGACGTCGACGAGGGCCGCAAGCACAACCTGCTGAACGGCCTGGACGAGATCGGGCTGACGCTGGAGCGCGTCTCCTCCATCGACGCCTACGAGCAGAAGCTCGCCCAGCGCGAGTGGGCCTGAGCGACCGGACCCGCGTCCCGACGGCGGTCGCGTCGGGCTGACGCGACCGCCGGTCCGAGGCCAGGGCCTGCCTCACCCGAGCCGCATGGACAGCTCCACGTCCTCGGCGAACGGCACCGACAGGTAGCCGCGGCTCGGCGCGCGCACCCGCTGCAGGTAGTCCGGGCTGTGGTCCGCGTTGTCGGCGACCACCAGGGCCCCCGGTCCGAGGCGACTCTCCACGAGGCTCAGAACCTCCGGATAGAGCCCCTTCGCCCCGTCGAGGAGTAGCAGGTCGACCGAGTCGGGTAGGTCGAGGCCGAGGGTCTGGAGGGCGTCGCCCTCGCGGAACTCGACGAGGTCCGCCAGCCCGGCCTCCATCAGGTTCGCCCGCGCCCGCACCACCTTGGACGGCTCGAACTCGCAGGTGATCAGCCGGCCGCCGCCGTTGTCGCGCAGGGCCGCGGCGAGGTGCAGGGTCGAGAGACCGAAGGACGTGCCGAACTCGACGATCGTCCGCGCCCGGCGGGTTCGCGCGAGCATGTAGAGCAGCCGGCCGGTCTCCCGAGAGACCGCGAGGGGCATATCCTTGAGCCGGCTGTAGAAGTCCCGGTAGCCGGTGCGGCTGCCCATGAGGCGCGCCCGCTCGTCCGCCGAGAGATCGCCGATGGCGCTCAAGGGTGAGGAGGCCTCCGCCCGCGCGAAGAGACTGTCCAACAGCGACGCGATACGCGGTTCGGCGAGTGTGGATGCTGAGAGTGACATGGCGCGTTGCTTTCCGTCTTGCGCGTTCAACTGAACACGACGCAGAGTACCGGCGCCCCCTGCCCGCGCCTATTCGCGTTCCGAGCCCCGCCCCATGCCCGACCGGCCAAGTCTCGGAATCTTCAGGCGAAAGCAGCCCCGGCAGGCGCGCTCCAGCGACCTCGTCGCGGCCGTTCTGGAGGCCGCCGCTCAGGTTCTGGCGGAGGTCGGCGCGGCGCGCTTCACGACGGCGCGGGTCGCCGAGCGCGCCGGCGTCAGCATCGGCTCGCTCTACCAGTACTTCCCCAACAAGGCGGCGATCCTGTTCCAGCTCCAGAGCGACGAGTGGCGGGACACGAGCGCCCTCCTCGCCGGCATCCTGACGGATCCCGCTTGCGCGCCCGGCGAGCGCCTGCGCGCCGCCGTCCACGCCTTCGTGCGCTCGGAATGCGCGGAGGCCGCGATGCGCCGGGCCCTCGACGCGGCCGCCCCGGCCTATCGCGACGCGCCCGAGGCCGCGGAGCCGCAGCTGGCCGGCTCGCAGGCCTTCCGCGACTTCCTGCGCGCGGCACTTCCCGCGTCGCCCGAGACGGACCTGGCGGTCGCGGGCGAGATCATCGCGATGACGCTCGGCGAGGTCGGCGAGCGCATCTCGGAGGTGGTCCGGACCGAGGCGGCCATGGCGACCTTCGCGGACGCCCTGGCCGACATGCTCTGCGCCTATCTGGACCGCCTGGGCAGCCGAGACCGGGCCGGCACGCCGCCCTGAAGACGAGCCCCGGCCCGGCGAACCGGACGCGGCCCTATCCCGGTCGGCTCAGCCGGACTCGCCGGTGAACGCCTCGAAGGCGCGGGCGGTGTAGACCAGGGCGGCGCCGGCGTTCAGTGCCACCGCCACGCCCAGCGCCTCCACGACCTCCTCCTTGCTCGCGCCGGCCTTGCGGGCGGCGTCGGAATGCACCGCGATGCAGCCGTCGCACCGGGTCGTGACCGCGACCGCGAGGGCGATCAGCTCGCGGGTCTTCGCGTCCAGCTTGCGCTCGGTCGGGGCCGCCGCGGCGAGCTGGTCGTGGGCCTTGAGGAGGTCCGGGCTCACCGCACCGATGCGCCCGAGCGTGCTGACGAGCTCGGCGCCGTACTGATTCCAGTCCTTCATCATGCGTCCCGTCTCCCTGTTCGTTGACCCGACCGGCGATGCGCCAGTACGGTGCCAACCTACCGGTTGGTAGGCCGAAGGGTCAAGACGAGGCGGGTTTCCTCACCGTTCGTTAACCCACATGTCGCCTGAATCCGCGCCCAGACTCCGTTCCGCATCGTGAGGATCGTCAGCATGCCGAAGCACCCGACGGGACCGAGGACGGCGCGCGCGCTCGGGCTGCTCGCCGGCATCGCGGTCCTGCCCCTGGCGAGCCTGCCGGCGCGGGCCGATTTCGACAGCTGCCTCGCCGGCATCCAGTCGCAGGCGGCAGCGGCGGGCGTCTCGGCGCAGACCTTCCGGGCCGCCACGAGCGGCATCGGCTACGACGACAAGGTGATCGAGCTGTCCCAGGCGCAGCCCGAGTTCAAGACGCCGATCTGGGACTACATGGCGGCGCTCGTCGACGACGAGCGGGTCGAGGACGGGCGCGCGGCCATGCGCCAGAACGCGGCGGCGCTCGCCCAGGCCGAGTCGCGCTACGGGGTCGACCGCTACACGATCGCGGCGGTCTGGGGCGTCGAGTCGAATTTCGGCAAGAACCTCGGCAAGATGCCGCTGGTGCAGTCGCTGGCGACGCTCGCCTGCTCGAACAACCGCCGTCGGGACTTCTTCCGCGGCGAGCTGATCGCCACCCTGCGGATCATCGAGCGCGGCGACATCGCGCCGGAGCGGCTGACCGGCTCCTGGGCGGGCGCCTTCGGCCAGACCCAGTTCATGCCAACGACCTATCAGCGACTCGCCGTGGACGGCGACGGCGACGGCCGGCGCGACGTGGTCGACTCCGTGGCCGACGCCGTCGCCTCCACCGCCAACTTCCTGCGCGTCGCCAAGTGGCAGAACGGTCAGGTCTGGGGCTACGAGGTGAAGCTGCCCCGCGGCTTCAACGTCGGCGCCGCCGGGCGCAAGAACAAGAAGCCGGTCGCCCACTGGGCGTCGCTCGGCGTCACCCGCGCGGACGGGCGCCCGCTCTCGGGCGAGGGCCCGGCCGGGATCCTGGCGCCCGCCGGCATCGACGGACCGGCCTTCCTGGTGACCCGGAACTTCGACGCGATCTACTCATACAACGCCGCCGAATCCTACGGCCTCGCCATCGCGGTCCTGTCCGACCGGCTGCGCGGCCGGCCCGGCGTCCAGGCCGCCTGGCCGACCGACGACCCGCCCCTGTCGCGGGCCGAGCGCCGCGACCTCCAGACCCGACTGGCCGCCCGCGGCTACGACGTCGGCGAGCCGGACGGTAAGGTCGGCCAGAAGACGCGCGACGCCATCAAGGACGTCGAGCGCCGGCTCGGCATGACACCGACGGGCCGCGCCGGCGGCAAAGTTCTGGAGGCCCTGCGCGGCGGATGAGCCGGCGGCTGATCACGTCGGGGTCCCCGTTCGAGCGGGATTACGGCTACTCCCGGGCGGTGGTCGACGGCGACACCGTCTACCTCTCTGGGACGACCGGCTACGACTACGCCACGATGACGATGCCCGACGGCGCCGCCGCGCAGGCCGAGGCCTGCTGGCGCACGATCCGTTCGGTCCTCGCCGAGGCCGGAACCGGCCTCGCCGGCGTCCTGCGCGCCACCTACTACGTCACCGACCGGGACGATGCCGAGGCCGTGCTGGCCGTCTGCGGGCGGGTGCTGGCGGACGTCCGGCCCGCCGCCACGATCGTGGTCGTGGCGGGCCTCCTGCGCCCCGAGATGCGCGTCGAGATCGAGGTGACCGCGCGGATCGGCTAGACGCCTGTCCCGCTCCCGATCGCGCCATCTCCACGCCGTTCCGTCGGGCCGCGGCGCCACTCCGATCCGCAGATGACGTCATCCCCATCGTGCCCGAGCTCTGCGTGCAAGGGAGCGACTCGATCCCGGTCATTCGGGCTGGTCGGGCGTAGCCCCGCGCCACGGGCACGATCTCAGGTTCTGCTCGCCGACTGACGGCCCGCTCCTGCAGCCGGCGCAGACCGCGTCGCGGGTGACCGCTTCCTCGCCCGCCCTGCGCGCCTGAACCGCGTGTCTTTCAGATCTCGATCCAGATCTGCGAGATTACGTTGACATGCGGGCTCAGATTTATCAGGCCACACCGCAGCATCGACGACTTTGTCGATCTCGCGGAACGTATTATGATAAAGATATTTTTGAGTAAAAATCTATCGCGTAGGATGATGACGCAGATTGCCTTGATAGGGCTGCTTGTATCGGTCATCGGTGTCATCGGACTGCGCATGTATTACCAGGAAATGCTGTCGGGGCGGCTGCAGTCCCTGCGCACGGCCACGGAGTTGTTCACCACCTATGCGCAAAGTCTCGAGAGCCGGGTCAGGAGCGGCGCCCTGTCCCGTGAGGCAGCTCGGGCGGAGCTGGCGGAGACCGCCATGGCCATGCGATTCGATAACGGCACCAACTACGTCGCCATCTACGCGATGGACGGCACGGTCCTCGCGGTCCCCGACCGCCGTCTCGTCGGCAGCAACCAGCTGGAGACCCGGGTCAACGGCGTTCGTGCGGCCGGAACGCTGATCGAACGGCTGAAGACCTCCGACACGGCGACGCTGAGCTATCTCTACCCCCGGCCGGGGCACGAAGGCCTGTCTCCGAAGACGACGCTCGCCGTCAGGTTCGAGCCCTGGGACATCATGATCGCGGCTGGGACCTACACCGACGACATCAGGGCCGCCTTCCAGGCGCTCGCCCTCGCGGCGACCGGCCTTCTGCTCGGGGTCGGCGCGCTCGGCGTGATCGGCTCCGTCCTGATCGGGCGCGGCATCACGCGCCCGCTCGACCGCCTCGGTCGCCGGATGCAGGCGCTCGCCCGGGGCGACGGCGCGGAGCCGATACCGGGACTCGAGCGGACGGACGAGATCGGTCAGATGGCCCGGACCGTCGAAGTGTTCCGGCAGGCGCTGGTCGCCAAGGCCGAGACGGACCGGGCGGTCGCGCGCGAAGCTGAGGCCAAGGTCCGGCATGCGCAGACCCTCGACGCGCTCACCCGGGCGTTCGAGGCCCGGGCCGGGGCGCTGATGACGGGCGTCTCCGCGGCCGCCACGGAGATGCAGGCGACCGCCGAGGCGATGGCGCGGACGGCGTCGCGCACGAGTGCCCGAGCGACGCGCGTCGCCGGGGCCGCGCAGGAGACCGCCGGGAGCGTGCAGAGCGTCGCCGCAGCCACCGAGGAGATGGCGATCACCATCCAGGAGATCTCCGGACGGATGGCGCAATCCTCGGCCAAGACCGCGCGGGCGGCCACCGAGGCGCGGCGCACGGACGCCCTCGTGGGCGATCTCGCCGACGGGGCCGAGCGGATCGGGGCCGTCGCCAGCATGATCGCCGGCATCGCCCGTCAGACCAACCTCCTCGCCCTCAACGCCACGATCGAGGCGGCGCGGGCCGGCGAGGCGGGCCGGGGCTTCGCCATCGTGGCGGGGGAGGTCAAGGCGCTGGCCGAGCAGACCGCGGCCGCAACCGAGGAGATCGCCGCGCGGATCGGCGCGGTCCAGGCCTCGACCCGGCAGGCCGTGGAGGCGATCCACGGGATCGGCCGCAGCGTGGGCGAGGTCAGCACGCTCGCCGCATCCGTCGCGGCCGCGATCGAGCAGCAGGGCGCGACCACCGAGGAGATCGTGCGCAGCGTCGCGCGCGCGGCGGCCGGCACGGAGGCCGTCACCGGCAACATCGCCGAGGTCTCGCAGGGCGCCGAGGCGACGGGCGAGGCGGCCGAGCAGGTGCTCGGCGCCGCGATCGACCTGTCGCGCAGGTCCGATCAGCTCTCCGCCGAGATCCACCGGCTTCTCGACGGGATCCGGGCTGCCTGAGGAGCGCTATCGGCCGACTGGACGGACCTGTCGGCCACGAAAAAACCGGCCCGGCTGAGCCGGACCGGTCTGAAACGGGGCGATCGCTCCGGCCTGCGGAGCGAATCGGACAGCTTACTCGGCGGCAGCCGGCGCCTGGGCCGGGGCGTCCTTGGCCTTGTAACGGTCGGTGCGCTCGACGATGCGGGCCGACTTACCGCGCCGGTCGCGCAGGTAGTACAGCTTGGCGCGGCGCACCTTGCCGCGGCGGGCCACCTTGATCGAGTCGATCATCGGCGAATGGACCGGGAAGACGCGCTCCACGCCCTCACCGTAGGAGATCTTGCGGACCGTGAAGCTCTCGTTGAGGCCGCCGCCCGAGCGGGCGATGCAGACGCCCTCGTAGGCCTGGACGCGGGTGCGCTCGCCTTCCTTCACGCGGACGTTGACGATGAGCGTATCGCCCGGCTCGAAATCCGGGATGGTCTTGGCGAGGCGCGCGACTTCCTCGCGCTCCAGCTGCTCGATGATGTTCATGGCATAGCTCCGGCCGTCGCGCCGTTCCGCCCCTCATGGGCGATCGGCGCCAGGATTTCGGCGATCCTGTTGTGAGTTGGGCGGCTCTCTACAGGATCGGCGCCGGCTTGTCGATTGGGTTGCCGCCGCGATCCGTCCGCGCTGCTGCCGGCGCGGCGGATCGTCGGTCGACTTGGGATCAGGGCCCGATGCGCGCCGCCCGTGAAGCGCTCCGGCCTCGCGTCAGCGGCGCTCCCCGGATGCGGATCGTACTTCGGGCAGCACGCAGGCAGAGAGGAAGGCGGCGAGATCGTCCGTGATGTGGTCGATATGCGGCTCGCGCACCGCCTCCTGCTCGAAGGCCTCGCGGTAGGGATCGGTGACCTTCGGCACCACCAGCACGGTCGCCATGCCGAGGTCGTGCGGCACCGCGAGGTTGCGGGCGATGTCCTCGAACAGGGCGGCGCGGGTCGGTTCGACGGCGTGCTTCTCTAGGAACCGCTCGTAGGTCGTGCGCTCCGGCTTCGGCACGAAGTCGGCGGCGGCGATGTCGAACACGTCCTCGAAATGGTCGAGGATGCCGAGCTTGGCGGCAACGTTCTCGGCGTGCCGGCGCGACCCGTTGGTCAGGATCAGCTTGCGCCCGGGCAGCCGCTCGATCGCGTCGCCGAGGCTCTTGTCGAGCTTGATCGACGAATGGTCGATGTCGTGCGCGAAATCGAGGAAGTCGTGGGGATCGACCCGCGACTCGACCATCAGCGCCGACAGCGTCGTTCCGTAGCGGTGGTAGAAGTACTTCTGCAGGGCTCGGGCCGAGATCCCGTCGAGCCCGTAGAGCTGCATCACGTACAGGGTGATGCGCTCGTCGACCTTCGGCCAGACCGCCGCGTCGCTCGGGTAGAGCGTGTTGTCGAGGTCGAACACCCAGGTGTCGACATCGGCGAAGCCGCGCGCCGCGGGCGTGGTGAACTGGGCCTTGTCGGGGTGGTGCACCGGAACCCCTCAGGTTGCTGTTGCCCCGGAATCTGGACTGGAACGGTCAAGCTCGCAAGTTCGGTGCTTGCCGGTACCTTGCCCGAGCCTTGTTGGGCCGGCCCCTCCGGGGCGGGCGGGGTACGACAATGCGCTGGGCGCGCGGAGGTTGCGCCCGCGCGCCGCGCCGGGATCCGGCACGGTGCGCGGGCGGTCCGGATCTCAGCCGCGACGGATCAGGGTGCCGGCACCGTAATCGGTGAACAGCTCGAGCAGCACGGCGTGGTTGACCTTGCCGTCGAGGATGACGACCGCCTCGACGCCGCGCTCGATCGCGTACATGCAGGTCTCGATCTTCGGGATCATCCCGCCCGTGATGGTGCCGTCGGCGATCAGGCGCCGGCAATCCTCCACGGTGAGTTCCGGGATCAGCTTCTTGTCCTTGTCGAGGACGCCCGGCACGTCGGTGAGCAGCAGCAGGCGCTTGGCCCGGAGCGCTCCGGCGATCGCCCCCGCGAAGGTGTCGGCGTTCACGTTGTAGGTCTGCCCGTCCGCCCCGTAGGCGACCGGCGCCAGGACCGGGATCAGCTCGGCCTTGAGGACCGCGTCGAGGACGCCGCGCTCGACGTGGTCCGGCTCGCCGACGAGGCCCAGATCGACGGTCTGCTCCACGCGGCTCTCGGGATCGACGACGGTCTTCATCGCCCGCTTGGCCCGGACCATGTTGCCGTCCTTGCCGCACAGGCCGACCGCCCGGCCGCCCTCGGCCGAGATCCAGCCGACGATCTGCTTGTTGATCAGGCCGGCCAGGACCATCTCGACCACCTCGACGGTGGCCTCGTCGGTGACGCGCAGGCCGCCGCGGAACTCGGACTGGATGCCGAGCCGGTCGAGCATCTTGCCGATCTGCGGCCCGCCGCCGTGCACGACGATCGGCTTCAGCCCGGACTGCTCCAGGAGGACGATGTCCTCGGCGAAGTCCTCGGCCGCGGCCCGGTCGCCCATGGCGTGGCCGCCGTACTTGATGACGACGATCTCCTGGTCGTAGCGCTGCATGTGGGGCAGCGCCTGGGCCAGGACCTCGGCACGCACGTGCACGTTGGGCAATTCGGTCATCGCGGTCCTTCACCGATCCTTGGGTCGGGTCCTCGGGGGCGGATCCGGGCCTCCCCGTCGGGCGGGGGCGCTTCTACAGGAACCCGCCCGCGCTGCGAAGCCGCCCCGCGCGCCGTCGCGGAGGCGCGCAGCGCGGATCGGCGGCCGATGCGGGGCGCTCCGGGACCCGCTGTCAAACTACAGTCATCCTTCGCGGGTGTTGCATTACCGTGACAGACTGGAGCAGATCCAGGCTGGCCCGGGTTGCATCCTCACGCGGCCCGGATCATGTTGCATCGCAGCAAGCCGAGGGCGAGCTGCCGGGAGGGCCCGATGCGGATTGCGATGATTGGGGCCGGATATGTCGGCCTGGTCTCCGGCGCCTGCCTGGCCGATTTCGGCCACACGGTCGTGTGCATCGACCGGGATCCCGACAAGATCGCCAGCCTGAACGCCGGCCGCATGCCGATCTACGAGCCGGGCCTCGACGTCCTGGTCGCCGAGAACGTCCGCCAGGGCCGGCTCGCATTCCGCGCGACCATGCGGGACGCCGTGGCCGAGGCGGACGCGATCTTCATCGCGGTGGGCACGCCCTCCCGCCGCGGCGACGGCTTCGCCGACCTGAGCTACGTGTTCGATGCCGCCCGGGAGATCGCCGGGTCCCTGTCCGGCTTCACCGTGGTTGTGACCAAGTCGACCGTTCCGGTGGGCACGGGCGACGAGGTCGAGCGCATCATCCGCGAGACCAACCCCGAGGCGCAGTTCGCGGTCGCCTCGAATCCCGAGTTCCTGCGCGAGGGCGCGGCCATCGCCGACTTCAAGCGCCCCGACCGCATCGTCGTCGGCGCCGAGGAGGCGCGGGCCGTGGCTGTGATGGGGGAGGTCTACCGGCCGCTCTACCTCAACGCGGCGCCGATCGTGGTGATGTGGCGCCGGACGGCCGAGCTGACCAAGTACGCGGCGAACGCGTTCCTCGCGGCGAAGATCACGTTCATCAACGAAGTGGCGGACCTGTGCGAGGCGGTGGGCGCGGACGTGCAGGCGGTGGCGCGCGGCATCGGCCTGGACAACCGGATCGGGTCGAAGTTCCTGCATGCCGGGCCGGGCTACGGCGGCTCGTGCTTCCCCAAGGACACGCTGGCCCTGGTCAAGACCGCGCAGGACGCGGGCACGCCGCTGCGGCTGGTCGAGACGGTGGTGGCGGTCAACGACCAGCGCAAGCGCGCGATGGCGCGCAAGGTGATCAAGGCCTGCGGCGGGTCGGTGCGGGGCAAGACGATCGCCCTCCTCGGCCTGACCTTCAAGCCGAACACCGACGACATGCGCGACGCGCCCGCGCTGGCGATCGTGGCGGGCCTGCAGGACGCCGGCGCCGTAATCCGCGCCTACGATCCCGAGGGCATGGAGCAGGCTCGGATCCTGATGCCGGCTGTGGATTACGCCGAGAACGCCTACGCCTGCGCCGAGGGCGCCGACGCGGTGGTGATCGTCACCGAGTGGAACGCGTTCCGGGCCCTCGACCTCGACCGACTGCGTCAGGCCATGTCGTCCGGTGAGGCGGCTCCCGTGCTGATCGACCTGCGCAACATCTACGACCCCGCGAGCGCCGCGCGCCACGGTTTCACCTATTGCGGCGTCGGACGAACCAAGGAGAGCGTCGCCCGGATCGGGTCTTGATCATCACCGCGCCGGCCTTCGAGCCCGGATTCCTGTGCGGGACCTGCGCGACATCGCGAAGATTTCTTCCGGAATCGGCATCGATGCCGCTAGACGGGCGGCGTCCGCGGAGGCGCAACTGTGGCTTTATCGTGATCGAGCCCGCGTCTCGGCAGCCGGTCCGGCGGTTCAAACTTGGCGTTTTGACCGTAGGAATTGGATAAGCTTCTGATGAATACATGTCACAGCCTCTGGCAATTTTGCCACGCGGGGATGACCTCGCGTTAGGGCTGGTTGGACACCGCAATGGTGCCACAGTAAGGGGTGAGAGGGTACTCACTCGTCGAGAGCCGAGCCGACTTCCGATAACGAGCGTGTGCGAACCGAACGTGACACAACGTACAGACATTGCGATCGTCGGACGCGCATGCCGACTGCCCGGGGCCCCCAGCGTGGATGGGCTCTGGTCACTCCTGTCCGAAGGGCGCTGCGCCGTCAGCAAGGTGCCGGCCGACCGGTTCTCCCTGGAGCGGTTCGCCCATCCGCGCGCCCATGAGCGCGGCAAGAGCTACACCTGGGCGGCCGGTGTCATCGACGACGTCTGGTCGTTCGACCCGTCGGTCTTCGGCATCTCGCCCCGCGAGGCCGAGCAGATGGATCCGCAGCAGCGGATGCTGCTCGAGCTGACCTGGGAAGCCCTCGAGGACGCGGGCCTGCGCCCGTCGAGCGTGGCCGGCAGCAATATCGGCGTGTTCGTCGGCGCCTCGTCCCTCGATTACGGCAACCTGCGCATCCTCGACGCGCCGTCGGGCGACGCTTACGCGGCGACCGGCAACACGCTCTCGATCATCTCGAACCGCATCTCCTACATCTTCGACCTCAAGGGCCCGAGCTTTACGGTCGACACGGCCTGCTCGTCCTCGCTCGTCGCCTTCGACAACGCCGTGCAGGCGATCCGGTCGGGCCGCGTGGACACCGCGGTCGTCGCCGGCGTGAACGTGCTGGCGAGCCCGTTCAACTTCATCTGCTTCTCCACCGCGCAGATGCTCTCGCGCACCGGCCTGTGCCAGGCCTTCTCCAAGAATGCCGACGGCTACGTGCGCTCCGAGGGCGGCGTGGTGTTCGTGCTGCAGTCGGCCGAGGCCGCGCGGCGCAACGGCGCTACCGTGCGCGCGGTCGTCGCCGCCTCCGGCATCAACTCCGACGGCCGGACCACCGGCATCTCCCTCCCCTCGGGCTACGCCCAGGGCGCCCTGCTGGAGAAGGTCTACCGCGAGGCCGAGATCCGCCTCGACGACCTCGCCTTCATGGAGGCGCACGGCACCGGCACGCCGGTGGGCGACCCGATCGAGGCCTCGGCCATCGGCTCGAAGCTCGGCCGCGGCCGGCAGGCGCCGCTGCCGATCGGCTCGATCAAGACCAATATCGGCCACACCGAGCCGGTCTCCGGCCTCGCCGGCCTGATGAAGGCGACTCTGGCGCTCGAGCACGATCTCGTCCCGCCGTCGCTGCACGCGGCCGAGCTCAATCCCGAGATCCCCTTCGGCGAGCTCAACCTGGACGTCGTGCGCGCGCCGCTGAAGATCGGCCGCGGCTCGCGCGAGCGCTTCGCCGGCGTCAACTCCTTCGGCTTCGGCGGCACCAACGCCCACGTCGTCATCACCGACGCGCCCGCCTGGGCGAAGCCCGCCGCCGCGACCGCGGAGCCCCAGGCCCAGGTGCTGCTACTCTCGGCCCAGAGCCGGGCGGCGCTGAACGAGCTCGCCCTCGACTACGCCGAGCGCCTCGAGGCCGCCCCCGAGCAGGTCGCGACCGTGGCGGCCGCGGTGGCGCATCGCCGCGAGCGCATGCCCGCCCGCCTCGCCGTCGCGCTCGACGGCAAGACCGACGTCGCCGCGGCGCTGCGCGCCGTCGGCGAGGGCGAGGACACGCAGGACGCCTTCACCGGCACCGCGGTCGACCGCGTCGCCGAGGTGGCCTTCATCTATTCCGGCAACGGCAGCCAGTGGGCCGGCATGGGCCGCGAGGCCTACGAGGAGAACGCGACCTTCCGCGCGACCTTCGACCGGATCGACACCCTGTTCCGGGCCTACTCGGACTGGTCGCTGAAGGACGCGCTCTACGCCGACGACCTCGACGAGCGCCTCGCGCTGACCAGCGTCTCGCAGCCGCTGATCTTCGCCATCGAGAGCGCCTCGACGGCCGCGCTCAAGGCGAAGGGCCTGATCCCGTCCTACGTCCTCGGCCACTCCGTGGGCGAGATCGCGGCCGCCGAGGCCGCCGGGATCCTCAGCCTGGAGGACGCGGTCCGGGTCATCTACTACCGCAGCCACCACCAGGAGACGACGCACGGCCAGGGCACCATGGCGGTGCTGCTGATGCCGGCCGAGGAGGTCGAGACCTTCCTCAAGGATTACCCGACCCTCGACATCGCCGCCTACAACAGCCCCAAGGCCGTCACGGTCGCCGGGCCGGTGGCCGACATCGACGCCGCCATCAAGGCCCTGTCGCGCAAGCGCCGCCGCGGCCGCAAGCTCGACCTCGCCTACGCCTTCCACGGACGGCTGATGGACCCGACCGAGAAGCCGCTGCTGCGCGACCTCGCGGGCCTCAAGTCGCGAACCGGCGCCACCGCGATGGTCTCGACCGTGACCGGCTCGGTGCTGGGCGGCGAGAATTTCGGCGCCGGCTACTGGTGGCGCAACATCCGCGAGCCCGTGCGCTTCTGCGAGGCCGTGCAGGACGCCACCCGCCGCGGCGCCCGCGTGTTCGTGGAGGTCGGCCCGCGCGCCACCCTCATGTCGCACGTCGGCGACGCGGTCGAGCCGCTGGGCATCGAGACCGCCACGGTCGGCGTGATGCACCGCAAGGCCTCCGGCGGCGACCCGATCGCCAAGGCGGTCAGCGCCGCCCTCGTCCAGGGCGCGCAGGTCGACGAGACGCTGCTGTTCGGCGACGCGCCGAAGGGCGACGTCCGCCTGCCCTCCTACCCGTGGCAGCGCCGCCCGTTCCGCCTCGCCGACACCACCGAGGGCGTCGGCGCGATGAGCCCCCGCCCCTATCACCCGCTGATCGGGTCGCGCACGACCTTCGACGGGCTGGAGTGGAACGGCTTCGTCGACCCGGTGACCGTGCCGGAACTGGAGGATCACAAGGTCGACGGCCAGGTGATCATGCCGGGCGCCGGCTTCGTCGAGATGGCCCTGGCCTGCGTTCGCGAGGCCCTGCGCGACGACGAGGTCGTGCTGGCCGACTTCGAGATCGTGGCGCCGATGGTGTTCGCCGAGGACGCCCTGCGCGAGGTCGCGGTGCGCCTGTCGGGCTCCGGCAACGGCATCCAGGTGCTGAGCCGGCCCCGCCTGACCCAGACCCCCTGGCAGCTGCATGCCCAGGCAAAGATCGTCGAGGGCACCTTCTCGGCCCCGAAGACGCCGGATCTCGACGGCTTCAGCTTCGAGACCGCGGGCGACCACGTCCTCACCGGCGACGCGCTCTACGCCAAGGCCCTCGCCTCCGGGCTCGGCTTCGGCCCGAGCTTCCAGCAGGTGGCGATGAGCGCGCGGCTCGACGACGCCACGATCGTCTCCGACCTGCTGCCGGCCGAGCCCGACACCCGCTACGGCCTGGTGCCGAACCGGCTCGACGCGTGCTTCCACGGGCTGATCCTGCTGTTCGCCGACCTGCTCGGCGAGAACGGCGGCAAGGCCTACATCCCGGTGCGCTTCGGCGAGGTCCGGATGCTGCGCCCCGGCGCGGTGATCGCCCGCTCGATCATCCGCACCCGCCGCTGCAACGAGCGCTCGATCCTGGCCGACTTCACGCTCCTCGACGCCGAGGGCGCGGTCATCGCCACGATCCGCGAGGGCCGGTTCCAGGCCCTGCGCGCCAAGAGCGGCGGCGACCTCTCGACCTTCGCGATCTCGCAGGTGCCGGAGCTCGCCACCGAGCCGACCGCGATCCCGATGGAGCGCCGCCCGAGCGTGGCCGCGCGTCTGCGCCCGCTCGCCGCCGAGTCGAAGGGGCCGCCCGACGCCGCCCTGTCGCCGGGCCACCTCCTGCTGGAGGGCTGGGCGACCTCGCTCGCCTACCGCCTCGCCTCCGGGCTGGCGCAGGGGGAGACCGTCTCGGTCACTGACAGCCGCGTGCCGGAGGCCCTGCGCCCCTGGCTGCTGAACGCGCTCTACGCCCTGGAGAGCAGCGGCCTCGCCGAGCGCGCCGGCCAGAACTGGACGCTCGGCGACGGCTCCGCCCTGCCGGCGCCCGACGAGATCATGCGCTGGATCGCCGGCGACCATCCGGACCTCTCGGCCGAGCTCGTGCTGATCGCCGATGTCGGCGCCCTGGTCGACCGGCTTCTCGCCGGCACGCTCACCGACGCACCGTCCCTGCCGCAGGGGGCGATCGACGCCTTCGTGCTGCGCTCGGCCACCGCGCGCCACGGCGCCGACGTGGTCGCCGGCCTGATCGAGCGGAGCCGTGCCCAGCTCCCGAAGGAGCGGGCGCTGCGGGTCCTGCAGGTCGGCTTCGGCCCGCTCTCGGCCCAGACCGCGACCTTCGCGTCCGTCGCCGAGGCCCGGCTCACCGTCTTCGAGACCGACCGCCGGCTCGCCGAGCGCGCCCGCCTGTCGCTCGGCCGTGCCGCCGCCGTGGTCGAGACCGCCGAGGAGCTCGCGCCCGGCAGCTTCGACCTGATCCTGGCGTCGGGCAGCCTGCATCGCGGCGACCGCGGCCTCCCGGGCCAGCTCGCCGGGGCGCTCGCCACCGGCGGCCTGCTGGTGGCCGTGGAGCCGGGCGCCTCCCTGTTCCGCGACCTCGTGTTCGGACTGACGGCCGGCTGGTTCGAGGAGGCCGCGGGCGGCCTGCCCGTGGGCCGGCTCGAGGACATCGAGGGCTGGCAGCGCATCCTGAGCGCCCACGGCCTGGTCAAGGTCGAGGTCGAGCGGGCCGCCTCCGCCAACGGCGACGACCTGCTGCTGACGGCCGAGGCGCCGGTGCGTCCGGGCCCGGCCCCGGCGCAGAGCTTCGCCTTCATCATCGGCTCGGACGACGAGTTCGCGGCCGAGACCGCCTCCTCCCTGGCGACCCTGCTGGTCGCGGGCGGCGTGCACGTCTCGATCATCCTCGACTCCGAGACCTCCCTGATGGAGCTGGAGAAGGAGACCCCCGACACGGTGGTGTTCCTGGCCGGCGCCTTCACCCGCGGCGGCGAGGCGTCCGAGCGGCTGCGCGACCGCTGCCTCAGCCTGAAGCGCTGCACCGAGCACCTGGGATCCCGCCAGACCAAGCTCTGGGTCGTGGCGCCTGGCGCGACCCGCGACCGCGGCGGCCAGACCACCAACATCGAGGCGGGCGTGTGGGCCTTCTCCCGCACGCTCGCCAACGAAGCCCCGAACCTCGACGTCCGCCGCATCGACCTCTCCCCCGAGATGTCGTCGAAGCGCGCCTCCGAGCGCCTGCGCGACCTCATCCTCTCCGGCACCCCGGAGACCGAGATCGTGCTGGACGACGAGCGGACCCAGGTCGTGCGCTTCCACGCCGGCCGGCCGCAGCACCGGGATCCGGCCGACGCCGTCCCGGCCGAGGCCGCGCGCCTGGAGCGCAGCAACACCGGCGGCTTGAGCGAGATGGTCTGGGGGCCGGCCGAGCGCCGCGCTCCCGGCAAGGGCGAGATGGAGATCGCGGTCGAGGCCACCGGCCTCAACTTCCGCGACGTTCTCTGGGCGCTCTCGATGCTCCCCGAGGAGATCCTCGAGGACGGCTTCGCCGGCCCCCGCCTCGGCCTCGAGTGTGCCGGCCGCGTCACGGCCGTCGGCCCGGGCGTGAAGGGCTTCAAGGTCGGTGACCCGGTCGTCGCCTTCGCGCAGTCGGGCTTCGCCACGCACATCGTTGTGCCGGACCTCGTCGTCGCGCCGATGCCGCACGGCCTCGACCCGATGGCGGCCGCCACCGTGCCGGTGGCCTTCCTCACCGCCTATTACGGCCTCGTCTCCTGCGCCCGGATGCGGCGCGGCGAGTGGGTGCTGGTCCACGGCGGCGCGGGCGGCGTCGGGCTGGCGGCCCTGCAGATCGCCAAGCTGAAGGGTGCCCGGGTCATCGCCACGGCCGGCTCCCGCGAGAAGCGGGCCCTCGTGAAGGCGCTGGGCGCCGAGCACGTGCTCGATTCCCGCTCCCTGGCCTTCGTGGACGAGGTCCGAGCGATCACCGGCGACGGCGTCGACATCGTGCTGAACAGCCTGTTCGGCGAGGCGATGGAGCGCTCGCTCAACGCCCTCCGGCCGTTCGGCCGCTTCGTCGAGCTGGGCAAGCGCGACTACGTCGCCAACACCCATATCGGCCTGCGCCCGTTCCGGCGGAACCTCAGCTACTTCGGCGTCGACCTCGACCAGGTGATCCAGCACCAGGGCGACGACGGCGCGCGAATGTTCCGCGAGGTCATGGCCCTGTTCAACGACGGCGGCCTCAAGCCCCTGCCCTATCAGCCCTTCACGGCGGCCGAGACCTCGGACGCGTTCCGGCTGATGCAGCAGTCCGGCCATATCGGGAAGATCGTGATCAGCCCGCCGAAGGCCGGCACGATCATGAAGGACACGGCCCGGCCGTTCACGGTCTCGGCCGAGGGCGTCCACCTGCTGACCGGCGGCCTCGGCGGCTTCGGCCTGGAGGCGGCGCGCTGGCTGATCGACCGGGGTGCCAAGCACCTCGTGCTCGCGGGCCGCAAGGGCGCGGCCACCGACGAGGCCAAGGCCATCGTCGCGGAACTCACCGCGCGGGGCGTGACCGTCGAGGCCAAGGCCGTCGACATCACGAGCCGCGCCTCGGTGGACCGGCTCATCGCCGGGATCGAGCAGGGCGGCAGGAAGCTCGCGGGCGTGCTGCACGCCGCGGCGGTGCTCCAGGACGGCCTGATCTCCAACATCGACGCCGCGGCGCTCGACGCGGTGATCGGCCCCAAGGTGATCGGCGCCCAGCACCTGGACGCCGCCACCCGCGACCGGAGCCTCGACTACTTCGTCCTGTTCTCCTCGGCGACGACCTTCATCGGCAACCCGGGCCAGGGGTCCTACGTGGCCGCCAACGGCTTCATGGAGGGACTCGCGCGCCAGCGCCGCCGCCGCGGCCTGCCCGCGCTGGCCGTGGCCTGGGGCGCCATCGGCGATGTCGGCATGCTCGCCCGCAACAAGGCGGTCATGGAAGGCCTCGCCGGCCGCGTCGGCGTCACGCCGATGGAGGCCCGCCGCTGCCTCGACCTGATGGCCGAGGCGCTGGGCAGCCAGGGCACGGCCCCCGACGAGGCGGTCATCGCCATCGCGGCGATGCACTGGGGCAAGGCGCGCGAGCGTCTCGCCACCATGCGCTCGCCGAGCTACGCCGAACTCGGCTCGGACCAGCAGGCCGAGGCCGGCGGCGTCCAGGCGATCAACATCGCGTCGCTGCTCAAGGGCGGCGACCTCGACGCGGTCCGCAAGACCGTGTCGGACGCGATTGTCGAGGACATCGCCCGCATCCTGCGACTGCCGAAGGACGACATCAGCCGCGTGCGCCAGCTCTCGGAGATCGGCCTCGACTCGCTGATGGGTGTCGAGCTCGGCGCCAGCCTGCAGGAGCGCTTCGCCCTCGACGCGCCGCCCGCCGGACTTTCGTCGGGCATGACTGTCAATGAGCTGTCAGAGTCCTTAATTCAGGCGGTTTCCGCGCCCATGGACGAGACGGCCGGCGTCGCGATGAGCCTCGTCTCGAAGCATGTCGGCGGTGAGGTCGATGCGCAGATCCTCGCGCCTCTCAAGGAACTCATCGAGCAGACGTCCAGCGAGATCAAAGAGACCAACTCATGACCGACACGGCACGGCCGGACGGCGGGCGCGCGGCGCTCGCCGGCTTCGTGACCAACCGGCTCGGGCGCGCGACGCCGCGCCCGGCCCCCGTCAAGACGGCCTCTCCCGCCGGCAAGTCGGCGGCGCAGAACTTCGAGAACCTGCCGGGCTACCGCGAGCTGAAGCTCCAGCGCCAGGCGGCCGACCTGATCGGTCTGGGCAACCCGTTCTTCCGCGTCCACGACGCCAAGGCCGGGGCCACGACGCGGATCGACCAGAAGAGCTTCACCAACTTCTCGTCCTACGATTACCTCGGCCTGAACGGTCATCCGCGGGTGAGCAACGCCGCCCGGGAGGCGATCGAGGCCTACGGCACCTCCGCGTCGGCGAGCCGCGTGGTGGCGGGCGAGCGGCCCGGACACATCAGCCTCGAGCAGGCGCTGGCCAAGCACTACCAGTCCGAGGGCTGCATCGTGATGGTGAGCGGCCACGCCACCAACGTCACGACCATCGGTGCCCTGCTGGAAGCCGGCGACGTGATCTTCCACGACGCGCTGTCCCACAACAGCATCGTCACCGGCGCGCAGCTGTCGGGCGCCCAGCGCCGCTCCTTCGCGCATAACGACCTCGACGCCCTGGAGACCCTGCTCCAGTCGACCCGCCACGAGCATCGCCGGGCGCTGATCGTGGTCGAGGGCCTCTACAGCATGGACGGCGACGCGCCGGACCTCGCCGGGCTCGTGGCCCTCAAGAAGCGCTACGACGCGTGGCTGATGGTCGACGAGGCGCACGGCCTCGGCGTCACCGGCCGCACCGGCGCCGGCCTGTTCGAGCATTGCGGTGTCGACCCCCGCGAGGTCGACATCTGGATGGGCACCCTGTCGAAGACGCTGTCCACCTGCGGCGGCTACATCTGCGGCCCGATCGCGCTGATCGAGTACCTGAAGCACACGGCCGGCGGCTTCGTGTACAGCGTCGGCATGTCGCCGCCGCTGGCCGCCGCCGCCGAGGCGGCGCTGGCCGTGATGCACGCCGAGCCGGAGCGGGTCGAGCGCCTGCGCCAGAACGGCACCCTGTTCCTGGCCACCGCCAAGAAGCTCGGCCTCGACACCGGCTTCAGCCTCGGCCTCGCGGTCGTGCCGATCATCGTCGGCGACTCGCTGAAGGCGGTGACGCTGTCGGACCGGCTGTTCCGCCGGGGCATCAACGTGCAGCCGATCATCCACCCGGCCGTGCCGGAGCGGGCCTCGCGCCTGCGCTTCTTCCTCACCTCCGAGCACACCCCCGACCAGATCCGCGACACCGTGAACGCGGTGGCGGAGGAGCTCGCCGCCATCGACAAGGGCGGCTCGCTGATCGAGCAACTGCTGGCGAAGCGCGTCTGAGCCCGGCCGGGGCCGGGAGCCCCGGTTCCCCGAGAGCATTACGAAGAAGGGGGCGCGGATCACATCCGCGCCCCCTTCGGCATTCGGGCGACCGGTCTCCGCGGTCTCGGTCGGACGCGCGCATCGGCCGGATCGGCGCGACGCGAACCCGGCATCCGTCGCGCGGTGGGGTGGGTGCCCACGTCGCGGTGCGCCGCCTTACTTGGCGTAGGAATAGGCCAGGGCGGCCGAGGAGACGGGGCCCGTGACGCCGTTGAAGGCGGTGAGGACCTTCTGGACCTCGGTGAAGGGTGCGTTCGACACGTAGATCAGGTCGCGGTTGCGCATCCGGAACGCCTGGGACACGAACAGGCTGTTGGGGTCGCGCATGTCGATCCGGTAGACCACCGGCACCAGAGGCGTGCCCAGAAGCTTCGAGCCGGGGCTGAGCCGGCGCACGACGCTGGCCGGCTCGAACCGGAAGATGAACGTCCCGGCCGGGTCGGCGGCGAAGTCCGACAGGCCGCGCGCCTTGGCCAGCGCCTGCGCCAGCGTGATGCCGTCGGCCTGGAACGGCAGCTCGGTGCTGTTGCCCAGCGCGCCCACCGCGATGAAGGTCTGCGGGTCGCGCACGAGCGTCAGCACGTCGTTGGGCCGCAGGTAGATGTTCTCCCGCGGGTTCGACACCACCGT
>NZ_FOMM01000069.1:0-1227 GCF_900112625.1 Methylobacterium sp. 13MFTsu3.1M2 | reverse complement strand
GACGGGTTCGAGGAGCCGGATCCGGGCGAGCGGCGGGCGGCGTTCGGGGCGTTCCTGGCCGGCGCCGCGCGGGTGTTCGCGCCGTCGTCCGACACGGCGGGCCGGATCCGGGCGGTTTACCCGGATCTCGCCGTCACGGTGCGGCCGCATGTCGAGCCGGAGCGGTCGGTGCGTGACACCAGCCTCCAGCGGCCCGGCCGCGTCCGACGCGTCGCCGTGCTCGGCGGCATCAGTCTCCCTGAAGGCGGGCTGCTACTGCAGGCCCTGGCCATCGACGCGCGCGGGCGGGACCTGCCGCTGCATTTCACGATCGTGGGCCACTCGGACCCGGCCCTGACGGGCGGCCTCGCGCGCGCCGGCGTCACCGAGACGGGGCGGTACTCAACCGACGATCCGACCCTCGACCGGGTCGCCCAGGCGGCCCTCCAGATCACCGCGACCGGCCGTCACTGGGAGGACGACGAGACCCTCGATCTCGTCACCCAGGTCTCGGCCGACCTGATCCTGCTGCCGTCGATCTGGCCCGAGACCTACGCGTACGCGCTGACCCTGGCCCTGCGCACCGGCCTGCCGGTCGCCGCCTTCGACCTCGGCGCGCCGTCCGAACGGCTGCGCGGCGTACCGAACGGCCATCTCTTGCCCTGCGCACTCGCTACCGATCCGGCTACCTGCAACGACCGCCTGCTGGCCATCGACATTAAGCCGGTCAGTTGAGTCTCCATACCAGTTCAACTCGTAACCGGTGTTGACCTGTTGCGCGACAATTACAGCTTGATGGTCCGACGTGGCTCGAACGGCGCTATGCCGCGCCGTCGTAGATAGAATAGGCGCTCGACGAGTGGCCCAATCGGTCAGGCGGCCTGAGCACCGGCCGAGGCCGGCGACCAGTTCCAGGGCAATAGCTCGGCCAGGCGCTTGGCCGATAAGCGGCGAGGCGGGTGAGCACGTCGCGCAGGCCGGCCTCCGGATCGAGCTCGTTGAGCTTGGCCGTCTCGATCAGCGTTAGCAGGCGGCCACTGGCTCAGCGCTCCGCTCCAAGCCGGCGAACCGATAGTTCTTGCGCCCGATCGTGACGGACCGCAGCGCCCGCTCGGCCGGTTGTTGTCGGCGGCGATCCACCCGTTGTCGAACACCTAGAGCGGCATCCGATCAGGTTGCGTCGTATCCTGCAGCGGCAAGGTAGGCTCGACATTCAGCTGGCGCGAAGCGGGTTAGGCTGCGCCGTAT
>NZ_FOMM01000028.1:0-84271 GCF_900112625.1 Methylobacterium sp. 13MFTsu3.1M2 | reverse complement strand
CCCCGGTGACGACATCCCGATCACCAAGGGCTCGGCGCTGATGGCGCTCGAGGACAAGGAGCCGAAGATCGGCAAGGAGGCGGTCCTGGCGCTGATGGCGACCGTGGACAGCTACATCCCGCAGCCGGAGCGTCCGATCGACATGCCGTTCCTGATGCCGATCGAGGACGTGTTCTCGATCTCGGGCCGCGGCACGGTGGTGACGGGTCGCGTCGAGCGCGGCATCGTGAAGGTGGGCGAGGAAGTCGAGATCGTCGGCATCCGGGCGACCACCAAGACGACGGTGACGGGCGTGGAGATGTTCCGCAAGCTGCTCGACCAGGGGCAGGCGGGCGACAACGTCGGCGTGCTGCTGCGCGGCACGAAGCGCGAGGACGTGGAGCGCGGCCAGGTCGTGTGCAAGCCGGGTTCGGTGAAGCCGCACTCGAAGTTCAAGGCCGAGGCGTACATCCTGACCAAGGAGGAGGGCGGCCGCCACACGCCGTTCTTCACCAACTACCGGCCGCAGTTCTACTTCCGGACCACGGACGTGACCGGGATCTGCACGCTGCCGGAGGGCACCGAGATGGTGATGCCGGGTGACAACGTGACCATGGACGTGGCGCTGATCGTGCCGGTGGCCATGGAGGAGAAGCTGCGCTTCGCCATCCGCGAGGGCGGCCGAACCGTCGGCGCCGGCGTCGTCGCCGCCATCAACGACTGACGATCGATCCGGGACGGCGCCGCGCGCCGCCCCGCCTCTCCGACGCCGGCTCCCGTCTCGACGGGGGCCGGCGTCGTCGTTTCGGGCCGGCGGGGTCCTGTCGGCGCCGCTTCCCGCCCGCTTCCCGCAAGCGACCCCTTGCAAGCCGCGCCGCGATGGGGCATTGGGCGGTGCGCTAGGAGTGTAGCTCAACTGGTCAGAGCGCCGGTCTCCAAAACCGGAGGTTGCGGGTTCGAGTCCCTCCACTCCTGCCAGACATTCAGCCCGATCCCGCGCGGCGGCCCGGTCGACAAGCCGGGGGAGTTGCGCTAGAGCGGGCGCAATCCGAGATCTGAAGCGACCGTCGGTGCGGGCCCATCCGGGTCCTCGGCGCCGACATTCGCATTCCCGGATGCGGTCTCTGCCTCGGGGCCGAACACGCACAGACACTGGCGCCATGGCATCGAACGAAGCGACCAAGAAGGTGGACCTGGTGCGCGGCGCGGCCCGCGGTCCCGTGAATCCGCCGCCCGCCCGGCCCGCGACCCCCGCCCGCGCGCCGCAGAAGCGCGCCACGCCGGGCGAGTTCTTCGCCCAGGTGCGCGACGAGGCCCGCAAGGTCACGTGGCCGACCCGCCGGGAGACCACGATCACGACCATCATGGTGTTCGTGATGGTCGTCGCCGCGAGCCTGTTCTTCACGGTCGTGGATCAGGCCCTGCGCTTCTTGGTCGGCCTGATCCTGGGCGTCTGAGAAATCCTGGGCGTCTGGGGGCGGCTCGCCGCCGATCGGGGGTGACCCCGGGGACTTGTCGGAGTTGAACGGAACCGTGTCGAAGCGCTGGTACATCGTCCACGCCTACTCGAACTTCGAGAACAAGGTCGCCCAGTCCATCAAGGACCAGGCGGCCCAGCGCGGGCTGACCGAGCTGTTCGACGAGGTGATGGTCCCGACCGAGAAGGTCGTGGAGGTCCGCCGCGGCCGGAAGGTCGACGCCGAGCGCAAGTTCTTCCCCGGCTACGTGCTGGTGAAGTGCGACCTCACCGACGAGGTCTACCACCTGATCAAGAACACCCCGAAGGTCACGGGCTTCCTCGGGGCCGACAAGTCGAAGCCGGTGCCGATCCCGGACGCCGAGGCCGAGCGGATCAAGGGCCAGGTCGCCGAGGGCGTCGACCGGCCGAAGCCCTCGATCTCCTTCGAGATCGGCGAGACCGTCCGGGTCGCCGACGGCCCGTTCGCCAGCTTCAACGGCACCGTCGAGGAGATCGACGACGCCCGCTCCCGCCTCAAGGTGGCCGTGTCGATCTTCGGCCGCGCCACGCCGGTCGAGCTCGAATACGCCCAGGTCGAGAAGGCCTGAGCCCCCGATCGCGGCGGCCCTCCGGCCGCCCGTCCGTTCCGGTCGCCGCATCCCCACCGGGTGCGGGGACCGCGAAGCCGCCGCGTTCCGCTGAGAGCGCGGCACCATCCGCGGGAGAACCGCCCGGCTTCGCCTCCGGGATCCACGGCTCGCACCGCGACCTGCAACCGTCCGACCCGCCGCGCTTCAGGCCGCACGGGGGCGGATTTTCATTGGGAGCAGTCCCATGGCGAAGAAGATCACGGGCTACGTGAAGCTTCAGGTCCCGGCCGGCGCCGCCAACCCGTCGCCGCCGATCGGCCCCGCGCTCGGTCAGCGCGGCCTCAACATCATGGAATTCTGCAAGGCCTTCAACGCGAAGACCGCGCAGATGGAGAAGGGCACCCCAATCCCGGTGATCATCACCGCGTATCAGGACCGCTCCTTCACCTTCGAGATGAAGCAGCCCCCGGTCACCTTCTTCCTGAAGAAGGCCGTCGGCCTGAAGCTCGGCAAGAAGCCGGCCTCCGGCTCCAAGACCCCGGGCAAGGGCCCGACCGTCGGCAAGATCACCGAGGCGCAGCTTCGCGAGATCGCCGAGAAGAAGATGCCCGACCTCAACTGCGACACGGTCGAGTCGGCCGTCGCGATGATCCGTGGCTCCGCGCGGGCCATGGGCCTCGAAGTCGTCGCGTAAGGGAGGGCAGCATGGCTAAGGAAGGCAAGCGCATCCGCGCCGCCCGCGAGGGCATCGAGGCGACCAAGCTCTACGCGCTCGACGAGGCGATCAAGCTGGTCAAGGAGCGGGCGACCGCGAAGTTCGACGAGACCGTCGAGGTCTCGATGAACCTCGGCGTCGATCCCCGCCACGCCGACCAGATGGTCCGCGGCGTCTGCAACCTGCCGAACGGCTCCGGCCGGACGGTGCGCGTGGCGGTCTTCGCCCGCGGCGCCAAGGCGGACGACGCCAAGGCCGCCGGTGCCGACATCGTCGGCGCCGAGGATCTCCTCGAGATCGTGCAGAGCGGCAAGATCGAGTTCGATCGCTGCATCGCGACCCCCGACATGATGCCGCTGGTCGGCCGTCTCGGTAAGGTGCTGGGCCCGCGCGGCCTGATGCCGAACCCGAAGGTCGGCACCGTCACCATGGACGTGAAGGGCGCCGTCGCCGGCGCCAAGGGCGGCTCGGTCGAGTTCCGCGTCGAGAAGGCCGGCATCGTCCATGCCGGCGTCGGCAAGGTGTCGTTCGACGCCGACAAGCTCGTCGAGAACATCAAGGCCTTCGCGGACGCCGTCGCCAAGGCGAAGCCCGCGGGCGCCAAGGGCACCTACGTCCAGCGCATCGCCGTCACCTCGACGATGGGCCCGGGCGTGAAGGTCGAGCCGAACACGGTCCTGACCGCCTGAGGCGGGACGAATCGTCGACGCTGCGGAGCGCCCGGCCGGGAACGGCCGGGCGCTCTGCGTTCGCGGGAGCGGGATCGGTCCTCGTCCCTGTCTCGGACCTGTCTCCGACGCAGGCCTGTCCAGGGCGCGAGGCAGGTGCGGAATACGGTCGGCGACGCGACAGGAAGACAAGCCGCGATGGGCCGGCCCGAACCTGCGTCCCTCACGCCATTCTTAACCGCCGAGGGGGGCGCCAACGGCCGCGGCTGTGCTAGATAGGCCGGCATGCGATGCACCCTGACGGTCACCTCCAAGCGACGCATCCTGTGCGTCTTTCCCGCCTACACGCCGTCCTTCGGGACATTCTCCCACGCCTACCCGCTGATGGGCGGGGTGAAGGCGTTCATGCCGCCGCAGGGGCTGCTGCTGATCGCGGCCTACATGCCGGAGGCTTGGGAATGCCGGTTCATCGATGAGAATATCCGCCGCGCGGGCCCGGCCGACTTCGCCTGGGCCGACGCGGTCTTCGTCTCCGGGATGCACATCCAGGAGCCGCAGATCCACGATATCCGCGACCGCGCCCGCGCGGCCGGGAAGGTGACGGTGCTGGGCGGCCCCTCGGTCTCGGGCGCGCCTGAGAAGTACGGCGACTTCGACTACCTCCATATCGGCGAGATCGGCGACGCCACCGACCAGCTCGTCGCCCGCCTCGACGCGGACCTCACGCCGCCGCCCGCCCAGGTGGTGCTGGAGACCAAGGATCGCCTCCCGCTCGCGGACTTCCCGGCTCCCGCCTACGAGGCGGCGCCGCTCAAGCGCTACCTGATCGGCTCCCTGCAATTCTCCTCGGGCTGCCCCTACCGCTGCGAGTTCTGCGACATCCCGCAGCTCTATGGTCGCCAGCCGCGCCTGAAGAGCCCGGAGCAGATGTGCGCCGAGCTCGACGCCATCGTCAGCCAGCCGGGCCACCCGGCGGTGGTCTACTTCGTCGACGACAACTTCATCGGCAACCGCAAGGCGACCCGCGAGATGCTGCCGCACCTCGTGGAATGGCAGAAGCGGAACAACTACCCGCTCCAGTTCGCCTGCGAGGCGACGCTGAACATGGCCAAGCAGCCCGAGATCCTGGAGCTGATGCGGCAGGCCAACTTCATGACGGTGTTCGTCGGGATCGAGACCCCGGAGGCGGACGCCCTCAAGGGCATCGACAAGACCCACAACGCCGCCGTGCCGATGTACGAGGCGATCGAGACCCTCAATTCCTACGGGCTCGAGGTGACCTCCGGCATCATCCTGGGCCTCGATTCGGACACCGACAAATCCGAGCAGAACCTGATCGACTTCATCGACCGCTCGGCGATCCCGGTCCTGACCATCAACCTGCTCCAGGCCCTGCCCAAGACCCCGCTCTGGGACCGGCTGGAGCGCGAGGGCCGGCTCCTCCACGACGCCAGCCTCGAGTCGAACGTCCTGTTCAAGCGCCCCCACGATTCGGTGGTGAGCAGCTGGCGCCGGGCGATCGCGCACGCCTACGAGCCGGAGAAGATCTTCGAGCGCTTCAAGCACCAGTGCGCGGTGACCTACCCGAACCGCATCACCACGCCGACGGCCGGCAAGCTCACGTTCACCAACCTGCGCCGCGGCCTCATCCTGGGCTTCAACATCATCACCCGCGTCGGGATCTTCTCCGACTACCGCAGGCCGTTCTGGAGCGCGGCCGGCTACGCGCTGAAGCGCGGGCAGATCGAGGCGGTGTTCAACATGGGCTTCGTGGCCCACCACCTGATCCGCTTCACCCGCGAGGCCCTGCGCGGCGAGCACAACGCCTCGTTCTACGCCGCGAAGGCCGCGGAGGCGAAGGCCGCCCGCGACCGCAGCTGGTGGGAGACCGCGCGGCGCAAGCTGGTGCCGGAGCGCGAGGCGGCCTAGCCGGGGATCCCGGGAAGGGCCCCGAGCGATGCAGCGGCGGCAGGGTACCCGCGCAAGTCCTTGCCTGCGGCGGAAAAGTCGCGCTCCGGCCCTTGGCAGGCGGCTTGCTAGGCTCTATACACCGCGCCTCACGCATTTCATCCTCACGGAAGGAGAGCGGCCGATCGGCCGGTTTCCGCTCGAAATGTCGCCCGGGCAACCGGGTGGCACTGGCCGGAAGGATCCCAGGGGCGACGAGTCCCGCGGAGCCTTGTCCGGCCATGTCCTGTCCGAGACTGCAGGTGCCGGTTCGCCGGCTTAATCCGCCAGCCTGCACAGACGGGGAAGACCGAATTCGAAAAGCCTCGCCCCGGCCCCGGCCGCGGAGGGGTGTCGGTTTGAACCAACTCGCCCGAGGCGGCCCGAAGGGGCACGCGCGGGGACAGGGCCGCGAAGCGTCGTTCGGACGTTCCCGGTCTTCCTGAAGGCCGAGACCACGTCCGGGCGGCATGTGCAACCGGCGGACCCGAGACCGGGTTCCGCCAACCGGAGAGAGCCCAGTGGACCGGACAGCTAAAGCTGATCTCGTCTCGACGCTCAACGGCGTGTTCAATCAGAGCGCCGTCGTCGTCGTGGCCCACTACAAGGGCCTCACGGTCGCCGACATGCAGAAGCTGCGCGCGCAGATGAAGCAGGCCGGCGCCACCGTGAAGGTCGCCAAGAACAGCCTCGCCGGCATCGCACTCGATGGCACGGACGTCGCCTCCATCAAGCCGCTCCTGAAGGGCCCGACCCTGCTCGCCTATTCCGGCGATCCGGTCGCTGCCGCGAAGGTCGCGGTCGATTTCGCCAAGGTCAACGACAAGCTCGTGATCCTCGGCGGCGCGATGGGGAAGACCGCCCTGAACCCGGACGGCGTGAAGGCGCTCGCCTCGCTCCCGTCCCTCGACGAACTGCGCGCCAAGATCGTGGGCCTCGTGCAGGCGCCCGCGACCAAGATCGCTCAGGTCGTCAACGCGCCGGCGGCGAAGCTCGCCCGCGTGTTCGGGGCCTATGCCAACAAGGACGAGGCCGCCTGAGGCCCTTCAAAATCCATCCGTTCAAACCGATATCTGAGAGGAATTCAAAATGGCTGATCTCGCCAAGCTCGTCGACGACCTGTCCTCGCTGACCGTGCTCGAGGCCGCTGACCTGGCCAAGATGCTCGAGGAGAAGTGGGGCGTCTCGGCCGCCGCTGCCGTCGCCGTGGCCGCCGGCCCGGCCGCCGGTGGCGCCGCCGCCGCCGCCGAGGAGCAGACCGAGTTCACGGTCGTCCTCGCCTCCGCCGGCGACAAGAAGATCGAGGTCATCAAGGAGGTCCGCGCGATCACCGGCCTCGGCCTCAAGGAGGCCAAGGACCTGGTCGAGGGCGCGCCGAAGCCGATCAAGGAAGGCGTCGCCAAGGACGAGGCCGAGAAGCTCAAGGCCCAGCTCGAGAAGGCCGGCGCCAAGGTCGAGCTCAAGTAAGTCGACGATGGGCCGGTCCCGGCCCATCACCCCACGAAGGCTCCGCGCGAGCCTGTCGTGACCGGAGCCCGCGGGTCAGCGCCCGCGGGCTTTAGGCCGCTTCGGCGGATGGTCCTGGAACGGGACCGGCAAGAGATTCGGTTCGGTGGCGCGGCTCGGCGGGGCGAGCGTCACGGCCCGGTGCGGGAGGTCCCTTTCGGGAACGCTTCCCCGGGCGCGAGGCACGCGGGTAGGAGCGAGGTCACATGGCCAACACGCTGGTCGGTCGCAAGCGCATTCGGAAGTTCTTCGGCAAGATCAAGGAAGTTGCCGAGATGCCGAACCTCATCGAGGTTCAGAAGGCGTCCTACGACCAGTTCCTGATGGTCGACGAGCCCGAGGGCGGGCGCGCCGACGAGGGGCTGCAGAGCGTGTTCAAGTCGGTGTTCCCGATCTCCGACTTCGCCTCCACGGCGCTGCTCGAGTTCGTGCGCTACACCTTCGAGGCCCCGAAATACGACGTCGACGAGTGCCGCCAGCGCGGCATCACCTTCGCGGCCCCGCTGAAGGTCACGCTGCGCCTCATCGTGTTCGACGTCGATCCGGACACCCAGGCGAAGTCCGTCAAGGACATCAAGGAGCAGGACGTCTACATGGGCGACATGCCCCTGATGACGGAGAACGGCACCTTCATCGTCAACGGCACCGAGCGCGTCATCGTCTCGCAGATGCACCGCTCGCCGGGCGTGTTCTTCGACCACGACAAGGGCAAGACCCACTCCTCGGGCAAGCTCCTGTTCGCCGCCCGCATCATCCCGTACCGGGGCTCCTGGCTCGACGTCGAGTTCGACGCCAAGGACATCGTGCACGTCCGCATCGACCGGAAGCGCAAGCTGCCGGCGACGTCGCTGCTCTACGCCCTGGGTCTCGACGGCGAGGAGATCCTGTCGACCTTCTACAACAAGGTCGTCTACGACCGGGATGGCGCCGACTGGCGCGTGCCGTTCGACGCCGAGCGCATGAAGGGCATGAAGGCGACCGTCGACCTGATCGACGCCGATTCCGGCGAGGTCGTGCTCGAGGCCGGCAAGAAGCTGAATGCCCGCAACGCCCGCCAGATCACCGAGAAGGGCACCAAGTTCCTCAAGGCGACCGACGAGGATCTCGTCGGCCAGTACGTCGCCGAGGACCTCGTCAACGTGCAGACCGGCGAGATCTGGGCCGAGGCCGGCGAGGAGGTCACCGACAAGCTCCTGAAGAGCCTGGAGGAGGTCGGGATCACCGAGCTGCCGGTGCTCGACATCGACCACGTCAACATCGGCCCCTACATCCGCAACACGCTGGCGGTGGACAAGAACTCCAACCGAGAGGGCGCGCTGTTCGACATCTACCGGGTCATGCGCCCGGGCGAGCCGCCGACCCTCGAGACCGCCGAGGCGATGTTCCACTCGCTGTTCTTCGACTCCGAGCGCTACGACCTCTCGGCGGTCGGCCGCGTGAAGATGAACATGCGCCTCGACCTCGACGCCGCCGACACCGTGCGCACCCTCCGCAAGGAGGACATGCTGGCGGTGGTCAAGGCGCTCGTGGAGCTGCGCGACGGCAAGGGCGAGGTCGACGACATCGACCACCTCGGCAACCGCCGCGTCCGCTCGGTGGGCGAGCTCATGGAGAACCAGTACCGCCTGGGCCTCCTGCGCATGGAGCGCGCCATCCGCGAGCGCATGAGCCAGGTCGACATCGACACAGTCATGCCGCAGGACCTGATCAACGCGAAGCCCGCGGCCGCGGCCGTGCGCGAGTTCTTCGGCTCGTCGCAGCTGTCGCAGTTCATGGACCAGACCAACCCGCTCTCCGAGGTGACGCACAAGCGCCGCCTCTCGGCGCTGGGCCCGGGCGGTCTGACCCGCGAGCGCGCCGGGTTCGAGGTGCGCGACGTGCACCCGACCCATTACGGCCGCATTTGCCCGATCGAGACGCCGGAAGGCCCGAACATCGGCCTGATCAACTCGCTCGCCACCTTCGCGCGGGTGAACAAGTACGGCTTCATCGAGACCCCGTTCCGCCGCGTGCGCGACGGCGTGGTCACCGACGAGGTCGCCTACCTCTCGGCCATGGAGGAGGCGAAGTACTACGTCGCCCAGGCGAACGCCCAGATGGACGAGAACCGCAAGCTCACGGAGGACCTCGTGGTCTGCCGCCGGGCCGGCGAGGTGATCGTCGTCGGTCCCGAGCGCGTCGACCTCATGGACGTGTCGCCGAAGCAGCTCGTCTCGGTGGCCGCGGCGCTGATCCCGTTCCTCGAGAACGACGACGCCAACCGGGCGCTGATGGGCTCGAACATGCAGCGCCAGGCGGTGCCGCTCGTCCGCGCCGACGCCCCGTTCGTGGGCACCGGCATGGAGGCGGTGGTCGCCCGGGATTCCGGCGCCGCCATCGCGGCCCGCCGGGCCGGCATCGTCGACCAAGTGGACGCCACTCGTATCGTCATCCGCGCCACCGAGGAGGCCGACGCCAACAAGCCGGGCGTCGACATCTACCGGCTGCAGAAGTTCCAGCGCTCCAACCAGTCGACCTGCATCACGCAGAAGCCGCTGGTCCGCGTCGGCGAGTTCGTCAAGAAGGGCGAGATCATCGCCGACGGTCCCTCGACCGAGTTCGGCGAGCTGGCGCTCGGCCGGAACGTGCTCGTCGCGTTCATGCCGTGGAACGGCTACAACTTCGAGGACTCGATCCTGCTCTCCGAGCGGATCGTGAAGGATGACGTGTTCACCTCGATCCACATCGAGGAGTTCGAGGTGATGGCCCGCGACACCAAGCTCGGGCCGGAGGAGATCACCCGCGACATCCCGAACGTCTCCGAGGAAGCGCTCAAGAACCTCGACGAGGCCGGCATCGTCTACATCGGTGCCGAGGTGAACGCGGGCGACATCCTCGTCGGCAAGATCACTCCGAAGGGCGAGAGCCCGATGACGCCGGAGGAGAAGCTGCTCCGCGCCATCTTCGGCGAGAAGGCCTCGGACGTGCGCGACACCTCGCTGCGGGTGCCGCCGGGCGTCACCGGGACCATCGTGGAAGTCCGCGTGTTCAACCGCCACGGCGTCGACAAGGACGAGCGCGCCCAGGCGATCGAGCGCGAGGAGATCGAGCGCCTCGCCAAGGACCGCGACGACGAGCAGGCGATCCTCGACCGCAACACCTACGCCCGCCTCGCGGACGTGCTGATCGGCCAGGCGCCGGTGGCCGGCCCGAAGGGCTTCCGGAAGGATACCACGCTCACCCGCGAGCTGATCAACGACTACCCGCGCTCGCAATGGTGGCAGTTCGCCGTCATCGAGGACCGTCTCATGACCGAGATGGAGGCGATGCAGAAGCAGTACGACGAGTCGAAGAAGCGCCTCGAGCAGCGCTTCCTCGACAAGGTCGAGAAGCTGCAGCGCGGCGACGAGCTGCCCCCCGGCGTCATGAAGATGGTCAAGGTCTTCGTGGCGGTGAAGCGCAAGATCCAGCCGGGCGACAAGATGGCCGGCCGTCACGGCAACAAGGGTGTCGTGTCGCGGATCGTGCCGATCGAGGACATGCCGTTCCTGGAGGACGGGACGCATGCCGACATCGTGCTCAACCCGCTGGGCGTGCCCTCGCGCATGAACGTCGGCCAGATCCTGGAGACGCACCTCGGCTGGGCGGCTGCGGGCCTGGGTCGCAAGGTGTCGAAGGCGGTGGATGCCTATCTGAAGTCGCAGGACATCGCGCCGCTGCGAGAGGAGATGAAGGCGATCTACTCCCCGGGCGAGCTCGACGGCCTGACGGACGAGGAGCTGGCCGAGGCCGGCAACAACGTCCGCCGCGGCGTGCCGATGGCCACGCCGGTCTTCAACGGCGCCAAGGAGGCCGACATCGAGCAGATGCTGGAGATGGCCGGTCTTGACCGTTCGGCGCAGTCGACGCTCTACGACGGGCGGACCGGCGAGCCCTTCGACCGCAAGGTGACGATGGGCTACATCTACATGCTGAAGCTGCACCACCTCGTGGACGACAAGATCCACGCCCGGTCGATCGGCCCGTACTCGCTCGTCACCCAGCAGCCGCTGGGCGGCAAGGCGCAGTTCGGCGGCCAGCGCTTCGGCGAGATGGAGGTCTGGGCGCTGGAGGCCTACGGCGCGGCCTACACGCTGCAGGAGATGCTGACGGTGAAGTCGGACGACGTGGCCGGCCGCACCAAGGTCTACGAGGCGATCGTCCGCGGCGACGACACGTTCGAGGCCGGCATCCCCGAGTCGTTCAACGTGCTCGTCAAGGAGATGCGCTCGCTCGGCCTCAACGTCGAGCTGACGTCCTCCAAGAAGGCCGCCAACGACCAGCTTGAGCCCCCGGCCGACGCGGCCGAGTAAGAGAGAGACCACACCTCCCGTGGCGGCGGTTGCCCGCCGCCACGGTCGAGCGGGAAGGGGAGGGGCCTTCCGGGGTTCGACGACGGTGAGCAGCGCCCGCGCGGGGCGCGGCGCCGGATCTTTTTCAGGACGCGGTGGCCCGGCGCGGGGCTGCCGGCGTCAACAAGGAGCGGATCATGAACCAAGAGGTCATGAACCTTTTCAACCAGCAGGCCCAGCCGGTCAGCTTCGATCAGATCAAGATCTCGATCTCGTCCCCGGAGAAGATCCTCTCCTGGTCGTACGGTGAGATCAAGAAGCCCGAGACCATCAACTACCGGACCTTCAAGCCCGAGCGCGACGGCCTGTTCTGCGCGCGCATCTTCGGGCCGATCAAGGACTACGAGTGCTTGTGCGGCAAGTACAAGCGCATGAAGTACAAGGGCGTCATCTGCGAGAAGTGCGGCGTCGAGGTCACCCTCGCGCGCGTCCGGCGCGACCGCATGGGCCACATCGAGCTGGCCGCCCCCGTCGCGCATATCTGGTTCCTGAAGTCACTGCCGAGCCGCATCGGCCTGCTGCTCGACATGGCGCTCAAGGACCTCGAGCGGATCCTGTACTTCGAGTCGTACTGCGTCATCGAGCCGGGCCTCACCCCCCTGAAGGAGCGTCAGCTCCTGTCGGAGGAGGAGTATCTGCGCGCGCAGGAGGAGTACGGCGAGGACTCGTTCACCGCCATGATCGGCGCCGAGGCCATCCGGCGCATCCTGCAGGAGCTGGACCTCGACAAGATCGCCAACGATCTGCGCGAGGAGATCGCCGTCACCACCTCGGAGCTGAAGCCCAAGAAGCTCCTGAAGCGGCTCAAGATCATCGAGGCCTTCCAGATGTCCGGCAACAAGCCGGAATGGATGATCCTCACGGTCGTGCCGGTGATCCCGCCGGACCTGCGCCCGCTGGTCCCGCTGGACGGCGGCCGCTTCGCGACCTCCGACCTCAACGACCTCTACCGCCGCGTCATCAACCGCAACAACCGCCTGAAGCGGCTGATCGAGCTGCGCGCGCCCGACATCATCATCCGCAACGAGAAGCGGATGCTGCAGGAGGCCGTCGACGCCCTGTTCGACAACGGCCGCCGCGGCCGCGTCATCACGGGTGCCAACAAGCGCCCGCTGAAGTCGCTCGCCGACATGCTCAAGGGCAAGCAGGGCCGGTTCCGCCAGAACCTGCTCGGCAAGCGCGTCGACTACTCGGGCCGCTCGGTCATCGTGGTGGGTCCGGAGCTGAAGCTGCACCAGTGCGGCCTGCCCAAGAAGATGGCGCTGGAGCTGTTCAAGCCGTTCATCTACGCCCGCCTCGACGCCAAGGGCTTCTCGGCCACCGTCAAGCAGGCCAAGAAGCTCGTGGAGAAGGAGAAGCCGGAGGTCTGGGACATCCTGGATGAGGTGATCCGCGAGCACCCGGTGATGCTGAACCGCGCGCCGACGCTGCACCGCCTCGGCATCCAGGCCTTCGAGCCGAAGCTGATCGAGGGCAAGGCGATCCAGCTGCACCCGCTGGTCTGCGCCGCGTTCAACGCCGATTTCGACGGCGACCAGATGGCCGTGCACGTCCCGCTGTCGCTCGAGGCGCAGCTGGAAGCGCGCGTCCTGATGATGTCGACCAACAACATCCTGCACCCGGCCAACGGTCAGCCGATCATCGTGCCGTCGCAGGACATCGTTCTCGGCCTCTACTACCTGTCGATCGTGGCCGAGGGCGCGCCGGGCGAGTTCAAGCCGGGCAACACCAAGAACCCGATGCAGGGCGTCTACGGCGACATGGGCGAGCTGGAGCACGCTCTCGCCGCCAAGGCCGTGTCGCTGCACTCGAAGATCAAGTGGCGCTGGACCGGTATCGGCCCGGACGGTGAGCCCCTGACCAAGACCTACGAGACCACCCCCGGCCGCGTGATCCTCTCCGGCGCCCTGCCGAAGCACGCCAAGGTGCCCTTCGACGTCGTCAACAAGCTGATGACCAAGAAGGAGATCTCGGCGATGATCGACACCGTCTACCGCCACTGCGGTCAGAAGGAGTCGGTGATCTTCTGCGACCGGATCATGGCGCTCGGCTTCAACCACGCGTTCAAGGCCGGCATCTCGTTCGGCAAGGACGACATGGTCGTGCCGGAGAACAAGTGGTCGATCGTCGACACGACCCGCGCGCTCGTGAAGGATTACGAGCAGCAGTACAACGACGGCCTGATCACCCAGGGTGAGAAGTACAACAAGGTCGTCGATGCCTGGGCGAAGTGCTCGGACAAGCTGGCCGCCGAGATGATGGGCCGGATCTCGGCCGTCCAGAAGGACGAGCACGGGGCCGACAAGCAGGTCAACTCGATCTACATGATGAGCCACTCGGGTGCCCGCGGCTCGCCTGCCCAGATGAAGCAGCTCGCGGCGATGCGCGGCCTCATGGCCAAGCCGTCGGGCGAGATCATCGAGACCCCGATCATCTCGAACTTCAAGGAAGGCCTGGACGTTCTGGAGTACTTCAACTCCACGCACGGTGCCCGTAAAGGCCTGGCCGACACCGCTTTGAAGACCGCGAATTCCGGCTACCTGACCCGCCGCCTCGTCGACGTGGCCCAGGACGCCGTCATCCGCGAGGTCGATTGCGGCACGACCAACGGCATCAAGATGCGCGCCATCGTGGATGCCGGCCAGGTCGTGGCGACGCTCGCCACCCGCATCCTGGGCCGTGCCACGGCCGAGGATCTGGTGGCCGCGGACGGCACGGTGATCGTCAAGACCGGCGAGACCATCGAGGAGCGGCACCTTCCGGCGATCAACGCCGCCGGCATCCAGGAGGTGAAGATCCGCTCGGTGCTCGTCTGCGCCACCAAGAGTGGCGTCTGCGCCACCTGCTATGGGCGCGACCTCGCCCGCGGCACGCCCGTCAACATGGGCGAGGCCGTCGGCGTCATCGCGGCGCAGTCGATCGGCGAGCCGGGCACGCAGCTAACGATGCGCACCTTCCACATCGGCGGTGCGGCCCAGATCGCCGACTCGTCGTTCATCGAGTCGAGCTTCGAGGGCACGATCAAGATCCGCAACCGCGCGATCGCCAAGAACTCCGATGGCGATCTGATCGCCACCGGCCGCAACGTGGCGGTGGTGGTCGTCGGGTCGGACGGGGTCGAGCGGGCGGTCCATCGCCTGCAGTACGGCGCCAAGCTCCGGGTCGATGAGGGTGACAAGATCAAGCGCGGGCAGCGGATCGCCGAGTGGGATCCCTACACCCGTCCGATCCTCACCGAGGTGGACGGCATCGTGGCCTACGAGGATCTGGTCGACGGCCAGTCCATGACCGAGACCACCGACGAGTCGACCGGCATCGCCAAGCGCGTCGTCGTCGACTGGCGCGGCTCGGCCCGGACCTCTGACCTCAAGCCCGCGATGGTCGTGGTCGATCGGGACGGCAAGGCGCTTAAGCTGCCCCGCGGCTCGGACGCCCGCTACTTCCTTCCGGTCGACGCCATCATCGGCTTCGATCCCGGCGCGAAGGTGAATGCCGGCGACATTCTCGCCCGCGTCTCGACCGACTCGGCCAAGACTCGCGACATCACCGGCGGTCTGCCGCGGGTGGCGGAGCTGTTCGAGGCAAGGCGCCCGAAGGACGCGGCGATCATCGCCGAGAAGTCGGGCACCATCGCGTTCGGCCGCGACTACAAGAACAAGCGTCGGCTCACGCTGACGCCGCATGACGGCTCGGAGGCGGTCGAGTATCTGATCCCGAAGGGCAAGCACATCCACCTGCAGGACGGCGACGTGGTCGAGCTCGGCGATTACATCGTCGACGGGAACCCGGCCCCGCACGACATCCTGGCGATCAAGGGCGTGGAGGAACTCGCGGCCTACCTCGTCAACGAGATCCAGGAGGTCTACCGGCTGCAGGGCGTGTCGATCAACGACAAGCACATCGAGGTGATCGTCCGTCAGATGCTGCAGAAGGTCGAAGTGACCGACGGCGGCGACTCGGACATCCTTTCGGGTGACCAGATCGATCGCACGGAGCTGACCGACTTCAACGAGAAGCTGCTCGCCGAGGGCAAGAAGCCGATCCAGGGCGTTCCGGTCCTGCTCGGCATCACCAAGGCGTCGCTGCAGACCAAGTCGTTCATCTCGGCGGCCTCGTTCCAGGAGACCACCCGCGTCCTCACCGAGGCGGCGGTCAACGGCAAGGTCGACACCCTGGAGGGCCTGAAGGAGAACGTCATCGTCGGGTCGCTGATCCCGGCCGGCACGGGCTCGATGGTGGCGGATATCCGCTCCATCGCCCGCCGCCGCGACGCGATGATCCTGCAGCAGAAGCAGGCCGAGAGCGGCGCCATGCCGGTCGAGGAGCTTCCGCCCGCCGCCGCCGAGTGAGGCCGTCGGCAGGACTGAGTTGGGAGAGGGCGGCCTTCGGGCCGCCCTTTCTCGTTCCGGCCTGCCTTTGTCCGGCCGTGTCCCCTCACCAACTCGAACGCCGTCTTTGCGAGCGCAGCGAAACAACCCAGTGTCGCGCCACGCTGGAAGGCGTCCCGCTGCCCTGGGTCACTTCGCTGCGCTCGTGATGACGGGCCCGGCAGTGTCGACTGCAACCCCGAAACCGTATCGAGACACGCGCGACCGTCCGGCCTTAACGGCAGCTCAACCATACCGCGCGATAAATTCGGCGCGGTCGCAGAAACACCCTGGAAACGGGGAGGATCGGGCCGGTTCGGGTGCGTGAGTGCGGGTCTGGCGTCGTGGGCACGAGACGAGGACGGGAATCGAGCCTGCGCTGGCTCTCGGCCGCCCTGACGCCCTGGATGGTCGGTCTGGGCCTGCTGGTGTCGTTCACCGCCGACGCCGGCACGGAGAACGCCATCGGGGCGAGCCGGCTCGGGGTGATCGATGCCGACACGGTCCCGCCGCTGCCGCCCGGCACCCTGCTGATCGGATCGGCCCTCCGCCGCCTCGGCGACGAGCCGCCCCAGGCGACCTTCAAGACCGGCGCGCACGTTTTCCCGGTCGTGCAGCGGGCCGGCAAGGGCGACCCCGCCCGGCCGCCGGCCGAGAGCTTCGCGCGCCGGGCCGCGAACCTGCGCGAGGCGGGCGGCGCCCTGGTGTTCGGTGACGTTACCGGCAGCGTCACCGGAGTGCTGACGCAGGGCTCCGCGATCTGGGACCCGGAATCCGAGCCGGAGGCCGCCTTCGTCCCCGTGCCGGATCTCGGCCTCACCACCGGCAGCGGCACCGCCGCCTCCACGGGCGCGGGGACGGCTGACCTCACCGAGGATGGCGGCCCCGAGCGCTTCGACGGCTCGACCCCGCCGGTGCCGCGGGCCATCGCGCTGTCCTCCACGACGCCGGCGCCCGCCGACGCCATCCCCGTCGAGATCGCCGCGGCGAGCCTCGCGCTCCCCGATTTCGCGATCCGTACCGAGCGCCCCGACAGCGCCCAGCCGGTGCCCGAGGACGCGCGCCGGCGCTACGCCGACCTGATCGACCCGAACGCCCTCGACAAGGAACAGCGCTGCCTCTCCGAGGCGGTCTATTTCGAGGCCCGGAGCGAGCCCGAGGCCGGCCAGGCCGCCGTCGCCCAGGTGGTGCTCAACCGGGTGAAGAGCGGCCTCTACCCGGCGAGCGTCTGCGGCGTCGTGTACCAGAACCGGCACCACTACATGGGCTGCCAGTTCTCCTTCGCCTGCGAGGGCAAGTCGCTGCGCATCACCGATGCCGGCGCCTGGGAATCCGCCACCCGCATCGCCCGCTCGGTGATCGAGGGCCGGACCTACCTCGCGGAGGTCGGCGCCGCGACCCACTACCACGCCGACTACGTGCGTCCGGGCTGGGCCCGCCGCCTGCGCAAGATGGACGTGATCGGCCGGCACATCTTCTACCAGCTCCGGGCCGGCCAGACCTGACCCGGGCCGGACCGGACTTCATAAGAGAGACTGTCCAAGATCCGAACAATGCTACCTAGGTAGGCGACGCCTAAGCAGTCGAAACCAAGGGTTAATTTTACCTTCGTTCCCGATAATGCTTGCGCGCCGGGCAACGAGTCTGGCCTCTGGTACGTCGAGACGAGCGCCGCGTCCGCGCCGCGTCTCGTAGTAATGCGTATCAGAGGACTTCCATGACCGCGCCGGTCGCTCGCACCGCTCTCCTCGCCGCCGCCCTCGGCGGCGCGCTCCTCGCCGCACCCGCCCAGGCCGGCGGCTGCTACGGCTCCGAATGCTATCGCCGCGTCGTCACGCCGCCGGTCTACGACACCGTGCAGGAGAACGTGCTGGTGCGCCCGCCCCGCACGGTCTACCGCACCACGCCGCCGGTCTACGACACGGTGTCGGAGCGCGTGATGGTCTCGCCCGGCGGCCGCTACTGGCAGACCAGCCGCGGCCCCGGCGGCGAGCTGATCGGCTGCTGGGTGACCGCGCCGCCGCGCTTCGCGGTCCGCACCCGGACCGTGCTGGTCCGCCCGGCACAGACGATCCCTGAGACGATCCCGCCGGAATACGCCAGCGTCAGCCGCCGCGTCCTGGTGGCGCCGGCCCGGGCCGGCTGGGCGCCGATCGGCGGGGGCTACGGCTACCGGCCCGCGGCCTACGGTGGGCCGCTCGTCGGCTCCATCCCGGACGCCCTCGGCATCACCGGGGCCAGCTCGTCGGATATTGGCGTCGGTCTCGGCTTTTACACGGGCAGCCGGTACGAGGGATACTGAGCCGGTAACGACCGCCTTCCGCCTTGATTCCGGGCGTCCCGGCCACACCTCACCGCGCAGCACGGGAGGTGTCGATGGGGACGTTCAAGGCCTGGGTGGTCGACAAGGGCGAGGCCGGCCAGAGCCTCGCCTTCAGGGATTTCGACGACGCCGACCTGATGGACGGCGACGTCACCGTGCGGGTGACGCACTCGACCCTGAACTACAAGGACGGCCTCGCGCTCACCGGCAAGTCGCCGGTGGTGCGCCGCTTCCCGATGATCCCGGGCATCGACTTCTCCGGGATCGTCGAGACCTCGGACCATCCGGAATACAGGCCGGGCGACGCGGTCGTGCTCACCGGCTGGGGCGTCGGCGAGACCCATCTCGGCGCCTACGCGCAGCGCGCCCGGGTCAAGGGCGACTGGCTGGTGCCACTGCCTCAGGGACTCACGGCCGAGCAGGCCATGGCGGTGGGCACCGCCGGCTACACGGCGATGCTGTGCTGCATGGCGCTGGACGCCCACGGCGTGACGCCCGAGCACGGTCCGGTGATCGTCACCGGCGCCTCGGGCGGCGTCGGCTCCGTCGCGGTGGCGCTCCTCGCCCGGGCGGGCTGGCACGTGATCGCCTCCACCGGCCGGGACGGCGAGTCGGACTACCTGAAGGGGCTCGGCGCGGCCGAGATCCTCGACCGGGCCGAACTGTCGAAGCCCGGCAAGCCCCTGGGCAAGGAGCGCTGGGCCGCGGGCGTCGACGCCGTCGGCTCCACGACCCTCGCCAACGTCCTCGCCATGACCCGGGCAGACGGCGCCGTCGCGGCCTGCGGGCTGGCGCAGGGCATGGACCTGCCGACCTCGGTGGCGCCCTTCATCCTCCGCGGCGTGTCGCTCCTCGGCATCAACAGCGTCACCACCCCGCAGCCGAAGCGCCGCGCGGCCTGGGCGCGCCTCGCCCGCGAGCTCGACCTCGGCAAGCTCGCCGCCATGACCAGTACGGTCCGCCTGGAGGAGGTCGGCCGGCTCGGCGACGAGATCCTGGCCGGCAGGGTCCGTGGCCGGACCGTGGTGACGGTGGCGTAGGTCCGGCGCCCGTCAGGCGGCTTTCCGGGCCTGGAGCAGGTAGCTCATCGGCAGGAGCCGGTCGGCGGCGAGCACGTCGCAGGCCGTGCTGCTGATGTTGTCAGGAAACTCCCGGAACCGCTCGATCGCGAGGCCGGCACCAATCAGGCTCTCGATCAGCATCCCGACGGGATGGGCGAACCAGTAATGCGGTCCGACCCGCGGGGCCGGCCCGTCGCCGTACACGATGGCGTCCTCGCCCACGAACGGCGCCGTGCGGAAATAGGAGTGCCGGACCAGGAGCGGCTGCTCCGCCCGCGGCTCGAACATGTTCACGACGGGATGCTCCTCGTGGACGAGGATCCGGCCGCCCGGGCGCAGGAGACGCGCCGCCACGGCGAGGAAGCGCGGCAGGTCGGGCATCCAGCCCAGCACGCCGATGGTGATCACCGCGAGGTCGAAGGCGCCGTCGTAGCGCGCCTCGATCGCGTGCACGTCGCCCGCGACGAAGCGGCAGTCGCGCCCGGCGATGCCGGCGAGCTCCCTGGCCTGAGCGAGGAACGCCTCCGACTGGTCGAACCCGGTCGCCGACCGGGCGCCGAGATTCATCAGCGACACCGTCTCGCGCCCGTTGTTGCAGCAGAGCTGCGCGACGGAGGCCCCGGCGAGCCCGATCGCCCGCAGGGCCGCCTCCATCGGCGGGTCGAAGCAGGAGAAGCCGGGATCCTGCGCGAAGGACCGCGTGAGCCGATCCCACGACGGGTCGTCCCGGTGCAGCGGCGCGGAGGCATCCCAGGCCTGGCGGTTGGCGGCGACGGCCTCGGCGGCGGACAGGGACGACATCGACGGCTCCGGGTGTTTCGCCCGAGAGTCTAGCGAGCGGTGCCCGTCCCGCGCCAATGCGAAAACGCCGGGCCGGCCGAAACGCGGTCGCGCGGGAACCTTCGCCGTACCTCGCGTGTTGGCGTCTTTATGAGCGTCGCATTCGTCAAAGAGCCCGAGGGTGGGGAAGCGTTCGAGAATCTGCCGGATCGGCCGATCTCGCCGCACACGAACTTCGTCACGCCGGAGGGGCTCGCGCAGATCGAGGCCGAGGTCGCGCGTCTGGAAAAGGAGGTCGCCTCGCTGGACCCCGCCGACAAGGCGGAGGATTCCCGCATCGGGCGCGACCTGCGCTACTGGGCGGCCCGGAAGAATACCGCGCAGCTCGTGGAGCCCAAGGGTGGCGACACCGTGCAGTTCGGCTCCACCGTCACGGTGGTCCGCGAGGACGAGTCCGGCAAGGAGACCCGGCAGACCTTCCGGATCGTCGGCGAGGACGAGGCCGACCCGCACAAGGGCTCGATCTCGTACGTGGCACCGCTGGCCCGGGCGATCACCGGCAAGACGATCGGTGACGTGGTCGAGGTGAACGACCACGAGGTCGAGGTGGTCGAGATCCGCTGAGGCGGGTCATCGCCCCTCGAAGCGCGCCCGCAGCGGCAGCAACGCCTCGGCGACGTGCTCCATGAAGGCCCGGACCCGCGCCGCGTGGCGCAGGTCCGGATGCGTCAGGATCCAGAGATCTGCCCCGAGTTCCGGATGCGGCCCGGACAGGCGTCGCAGCGCCGGGTTGACGTCGGCCGTGAAGCAGGGGAGCGGGCCGATGCCGAGGCCCGCCTCCACCGCCGCCTCCAGGCCCATCACCGCGTTGATCCGGAGGCGGACGCGGTCGGGCGGCGCCCGGGCCTCGACGAACCGGGTGAGCATCCCTCCCGCCACCACCGGACCCGGGCTGATCCAGTCCTCGCGGGCCAGGTCGCCGTAGGTGCGATCGGCTCGTCCGTAGACCGCCCAGGCGGTGAGGGCGAGTCGGCGCCCGACCAGGGTCTCGCTCGGCTCCCGGCTGATCCGGATCGCCACGTCGGCGTCCCGGCGCGAGAGATTCAGCGTCGCCTCGGCGAGGATGAGCTCGATCCGGATCTCCGGGTAGCGCGCCGCGAAGCTCGCCAGCATCGGCATCAGCAGCTCGGCGGCGAAGCCCGCCGGCGCGGTCACCCGCAGCTCGCCGGAGGGTGTCTCGCCCTGTCCCGCCACCGCGCGGGAGAACCGTGCCACGTCCAGCTCGATGCGCCCGGCCGCCTCGATCATCGCCTGCCCGGCGGCGGTCGGCACGTAGCCCGTGCGCAGCCGCTCGAACAGGCGCGCGCCGAGCCGCGCCTCCAGGGCGGCGAGGCGCCGGAACGCCGTCGAGTGATTGATGCCCAGTTCGGCCGCCGCCGCAGTCAGGCCGCCCCGATCGGCCACCGCCTTCACGAACCGGAATTCGTCCCAATCGAGCGCCACGCCCCGAACCTTGCATCTGTGCAAGATCAGTCTTGCATGTCGGCGCATTCTTGCAAGGCGGCAAATGCGCGATGCAGGGGCCATCCGCCGGCCGACGATTCGGTCGGCCGTCCGACACGCAGGAGAGACCATCCCATGGCGAAGGTTCTGGTGCTGTACTACTCGACCTACGGTCACGTGGAGCAGATGGCCTACGCCGTCGCCGAGGGCGCCCGCGAGACGGGGGCCGAGGTCGTCGTCAAGCGCGTGCCCGAGCTGGTCCCGGAGGAGGTCGCCCGGCAGAGCCACTTCAAGCTCGATCAGGCGGCGCCGGTCGCGACCGTCGCCGAGCTCGCCGACTACGACGCGATCATCTTCGGCACGCCGACCCGCTACGGCAACATGGCCTCGCAGATGAAGCAGTTCATCGATCAGACCGGGGGGCTCTGGATGAAGGGCGCCCTGGTCGGCAAGGTCGGCTCGGTCTTCACCTCCACGGCCTCCCAGCACGGCGGCCAGGAGACGACGCTGACGAGCTTCCACACGGTGCTGTTCCACCACGGCATGGTGGTGGTCGGCCTGCCCTACAGCTTCCAGGGGCAGGCGGGCGTCGAGGCGGTGAAGGGCAACACGCCCTACGGCGCCAGCACGATCGCGGACGGCGACGGCTCCCGCCAGCCGAGCGCCGTCGAGCTAGAGGGCGCGCGGTTCCAGGGCCGCCACGTGGCGGGCATTGCCGCCAAGCTGGCCCGAGACTGAGAAGCCAAGAAAAAAGGCTCGGATTGCTCCGAGCCTGAAAGGAAAAAGGCCATTGGGGGCTGAGAAGGCCTTCGTGATCAGTAAACGGATCAGGCCGAACTCTGTTCCGCGGCCGGCGAAAAATTCTCCGCCGTCAGCGGGGCGCGGCCGCCCGGGCGAGGCGATCTCGGATCGCCTCGCCGAGCCCGTCCTCGGGGATCGGCGCGACCGCGATGGTCTCCGCCCCCGAGGCGTCGAGGTCGCGCAGGGCGCCGAACAGCCGGGAAGCGGCCTCGGCGAGATCGCCCGCCGGGCTCAGGTTGACGCTGGCCCGCGCGAGTTCGTGATCCGCCGGGAGATGCGAGCCGAACAGCAGGACCGCCTCGCCGGGTGCGATCCGCACCGCGTCGAGCCGGACCCGCGCCCGCGGTGCGTAGTGCGAGGCGAGCATGCCCGGGCCCGCCGGCCGGTCGGCATCCGCCGCCGCGGGCGCTGCCGGATCGAGGCCGAGCACCTCCCGGAGCGCCGCCCGGGTGACGCCGCCGGGCCGCAGCAGCCGCGGCGTGCCGCCGAGGCAGGCCACCACCGTCGACTCGACGCCCACCGGCGTGTCGCCGCCGTCGAGCACCGCGGCGATGCGGCCGGCGAGATCGTCGAGGACGTGGGCGGCCCGGGTCGGGCTCACCCGCCCGGAGCGGTTGGCCGAGGGCGCCGCGACCGGCCGCCCGGCCTCGGCGAGGAGCGCGCGCGCGAGCGGGTGCGCCGGAACCCGCAGGGCGAGGCTCGGCAGGCCGGCGCGGGCGAGGTCGCAGACCCGCGTGCCCGCGTGCGCCGGGACCACCAGGGTGAGGGGGCCGGGCCAGAAGGCCTCCGCGAGGCGGCGCGCCGGCGCGTCGAAGACCCCCTCCGCCAGGGCCGCCGCCGCGTCGGGCAGGTGCGAGATCAGCGGGTTGAAGCGCGGCCGCGCCTTGGCGGCGAAGATGCCCGTCACCGCCCCGGGGTCGGTTGCGTCCGCCCCGAGCCCGTAGACGGTCTCGGTGGGGAAGGCGACGAGGCGGCCAGCCCGCAGGAGAGCGGCGGCCTCCGCGAGGCCGGCCGCGTCGGCGGTGAGCCGCCGGGTCGCGGCCGGGACCGTTGACCCGGGATCGTTCATGCGGGAAGCCGTCTCCGAGGTCATGGCGGTGCGAGCCCCGCGCGCCTATCCTCGCCCCGCCCTAGCGCCGGTGCGCGGGCGCGGTCAAACCCGCCGCGGATCGAACGCGCGGGCGGGTCGCCACACGGGAGGATCGTATGAGTTACCGCGCCCCGGTCCGCGAAATGCTCTTCACGCTGCGGCACGTGGCCGGGCTCGACGCGGTCGATCCCGACGACGCCGAGGCGATCCTGACCGAGGCCGGGCGGATCGCCGCCGGCGTGATCGCGCCGCTCAACCGGGTCGGCGACCGGCACGGCACCCCCTTCGCGGACGGGCAGGTCACCACGCCGCCCGGCTGGCGCGAGGCCTACCGCACCTTCACGGAGGGCGGCTGGAACGGGCTCTCAGCCGAGGCCGACCACGGCGGCCAGGGCCTGCCGAAGCTGATCGAGGCCGCCTGCACCGAGATGTGGAACGGCGCCAACCTCGCCTTCGGCCTCTGCCCGCTCCTGACCCAGGGCGGCATCGAGGCGCTCGCGGCCCACGGCTCGGACGACCTGAAGGCGCGCTACCTCGCGAAGCTGGTCTCGGGTGAATGGCCCGCCACCATGAACCTGACCGAGCCGCAGGCGGGCTCCGACCTCGCCCTCCTGCGCACCCGGGCGGTGCCGGCGGGCGACGGCACCTACCGGATCACCGGCAACAAGATCTACATCACCTACGGCGAGCACGACCTCGCCGACAACATCGTCCACCTCGTCCTGGCCCGGCTGCCCGACGCGCCCGCCGGCACGCGGGGCATCTCCCTGTTCCTGGTGCCGAAGGTGCTGCCGGACGGCACCCGCAACGACCTGCGCTGCTCCGGCATCGAGCACAAGCTCGGCATCCACGCCTCGCCGACCTGCTCGATGGCGTTCGGCGACGGCGGCGGCGCCACCGGCTGGCTGATCGGCCAGGAGAACAAGGGTCTGGCCTGCATGTTCACGATGATGAACGCGGCGCGGCTCAATGTCGGCCTGCAGGGCGTCGGAATCGCCGAGGCCGCGACCCAGCGGGCGCTCGCCTATGCGCAGGAGCGCCGCCAGGGCAAGGCGGTGGGCGCCGCCGAGGCGACCAGCCCGATCGCCGCCCATCCGGACGTGCAGCGCATGCTGCTCACCATGAAGGCCTCGACGGCCGCCGCCCGCGCCATCTGCTACCTCACCGCCGCGGCCCTCGACGCGTCGAAGGGACCGGAGGGGCAGGCGGCCCTGGACCGCGCCTCGCTGCTGACCCCGGTCGCGAAGGCGTTCGCGACGGACCTCGCCAATGAGGTGACCTCGCTCGGCGTGCAGGTCCACGGCGGCATGGGCTTCGTGGAGGAGACCGGCGCGGCGCAGCTCATGCGCGACGCCCGCATCCTCGGCATCTACGAGGGGACCAACGGCATCCAGGCCATCGACCTCACCGCCCGCAAGCTGCCGCTGAACGGCGGGGCCACCGCGCGGTCGCAGATCGCCTGGATGCGCCGCGCCGCGGAGGGACTGCTCAAGGCCGGCGACCCCGCCTTCGGCCACATGGCGGCGCGGCTGCGCGACGGGATCGGCAGCCTCGACCGGGCGACGAGCCACCAGCTCGCCGCGCTGAGCTCGAACCGCCCCGAGGCGGCGCTCGCCGGCGCGACGCCGTACCTGCGCCTGTTCGGCCTGACGCTGGGCGCCGCCTGCCTCGCCCGGGGCGCGCTCGCCGCGAGCGCCGCCCGGAAGGCGGGCGAGACGGTTCCGGCGCACGCGGCCCGCATCGCGCTCGCGCGGTTCTACGCCGAGAACCTCTTGGTGGCCGCCTCCGGCCTGGAGCAGGCGGTGGTCGAGGGCGGCGCCTTCACGGACGACGCCGCCCTGGCGCTGGCGGTTTGAGGAGCGGATCATGGCCGAACCCGTCACGATCGACGACCTCGCGGGCGGCGTCCGCCTGATCACCCTGAACCGCCCCGAGAAGAAGAACGCCCTCACGGGCGCCATGTACGACGCGATGCGCGCGGGCCTGGCGCAGGCCGACGCGTCGGACGCGGTCGGCGCCGTGGTCTTCGCCGGGCAGCCCGGCATGTTCAGCGCCGGCAACGACCTCGCCGATTTCATGGGGCATGCCGGTGATGGATTCAGTTCCTCGCCGGCGCTGGCCTTCATCCGCCAGCTCGTCCGGACCCGCACCCCGATGGTGGCGGCGGTCGACGGGATCGCGGTCGGCATCGGCGCGACCCTCTGCCTGCACTGCGACCTCGTCTACGCGAGCCCGGCGGCGCGCCTGCGCATGCCCTTCGTCGAGCTCGGCCTCGTGCCGGAGGCGGCGTCGAGCTACCTGCTGCCCCTGCGGGTCGGCCGGCTCCGGGCGACCGAGCTGCTGCTCCTGTCCCGGCCGCTCGAGGCCGACGAGGCGCAGGCCCTGGGCCTCGTCAACGCGGTGCTGCCCGCCGACATGCTGGTCGAGCAGGCCATCGCGCAGGCCGCGCGCCTCGCCGCCCTGCCGCGCGGGGCGCTGACGGCGTCCCGGGCACTGATCCGGGGCGACCAGGCGCAGGTCGAGGCGGCCCTGGAGGCTGAGGCGAAAGCCTTCGACGCGCAGCTGCGCTCGCCCGAATCCCAGGAGCGGCTCGCCGCCTTCCTGTCGCGGTCGAAGCCCGCCGCCTCGGCGTGAGCCCGCCCGACCTCTCCCAGAAGATCTGCCTCGTCGCGGGCGCGTCGCGGGGCGTCGGCCGGGGCCTCGCCCGGGCGCTGGGCGAGGCGGGGGCCACGGTGATCGTCACGGCCCGCTCCAGCGAGACCGGCCCGCGCACCGAGATGCGCGCGGAGGCGATCGAGGACACGGCCCGCGCGGTCGACGCGGCCGGCGGGCGCGGGCACCACTACCTGTGCGACCACCGCTCCGAGCGGGCCACCGACGCGCTGGTTCACTGGGCGCTGCGCCGGTTCGGGCGGATCGACGTCGCGGCCTGCAGCGTGTGGAGCGGCAACGAGGGCTACGACGGCGAGCGCTACCCGGACGGGGCCGGCTGGGGCACGCCGTTCTGGCGCCGCTCGGCGGAGCCGTACATCGGCCTCCTCGAGGCCGGGCCGCTCCCGGCCCTGCTGCTCGCCCGGGCGGTCGCCCCCGCCATGGTGGCGGCGCGGGCCGGGCTGCTGGCGCTCGTCTCCTTCGGGACCGAGGATTACCTCGGCGACGTGTTCTACGATTCCGCCAAGGCCGCGACCAACCGGCTGACCCTGGCCTTCGCCCGGGAACTCGCGCCCCACGGCGTCACCGCCCTCGGCCTCTCGCCGGGCTTCGTCGCCACCGAGCGGGCGCGCGATCTCGGCCAGGAGCAGCACGCCACCGAGAGCCCGCTCTACGCCGGCCGGGCGCTCGCGGCGCTCGCCGCCGACCCCGACATCGCCGCCCGGGCGGGCGCCGTGCTGCATGCCGGCGACCTCGCGCGGATCTACGGCTTCACCGACGCCGATGGGACGCGGCCGGAGCGGTTCCGCGTCGGGCCGTGACAGGCCGTGACGGGCCGGGACGATTTTGGCGGGACCTGTCGCCCGAATGGCGCAGCCCCGCGGCAAACGGGCCGGATCCGCCCCGGGACCCGTCGGCGGGGTTGATTCGCGGGGCCCGGACGCGCGTCCTGTCGGGATCGGCGGCTCCGATTGCTGCGGGAGCGAAAAACGGCCTTAATTCGCCCGCAGGTCAGGGGAGCGATCCTGTACCCGCCCCGATCTCCGGTCGGGCCGGGACCGTGCGTGTGAACGAGGGAAACTGGCATGTCGGAAGCGAACACGGCCCCGCGCGTGCTGATGGTGTTCCCGAAGTTCTACGAAAACTCGATGTGGAACTTCAAAGAGGCCATGGAGCTGCAGGGCGCCCGCGCGCCGGCGCCGCCGCTGGGCCTCATCACGCTGGCCGCGATGCTGCCGCCGGCCTGGCAGGTGACGCTCGTCAACCGCAACTGCGAGGAACTGACGGACGCACAGATCCAGGCCGCCGACCTCGTGATGACCGGCGGCATGCTGCCCCAGGAGCCGGACTGCCTCGTGGTCATCGACCGCTGTGTGGCGCTCGGAACCCCGGTCTGCGTCGGCGGCCCGGCCCCGACCTCGACGCCGGAGGTCTACGACAAGGCCGACTTCCTGGTGCTGGGCGAGGCCGAGGGCATTCTCGACAAGTTCGTGGCCGCCTGGGAGGCCGGCGAGCGCCGCGGCCGGCTCACGGCCGAGAAGTTCAAGGCCGACGTCACCAAGAGCCCGATCCCGCGCTTCGACCTGCTGACCTTCAGCCACTACCTCTACATCGGCGTCCAGTTCTCGCGCGGCTGCCCGTTCACCTGCGAGTTCTGCGACATCATCGAGCTCTACGGCCGCGCCCCGCGGACCAAGACCACGCCGCAGATGCTGGCGGAGCTCGACCGGCTCTACGGCCTCGGCTACCGCGGCCACGTCGACTTCGTCGACGACAACCTGATCGGCAACAAGAAGGCGATCAAGCTGTTCCTGCCGCACCTGATCCGGTGGCAGGAGGCGCACGGCTACCCGTTCAAGTTCTCCACCGAGGCCTCGCTGAACCTCGCGGACGACGACGAGCTGCTCGGGATGATGCGGGACGCGAATTTCTTCGCCCTGTTCACCGGGATCGAGACGCCCGACGAGGCGACGCTGATCCAGACCCAGAAGAAGCAGAACACCAAGCGGTCCATCGCCGACAGCGTGCACAAGCTCTACGAGCACGGCATGTTCGTCACGGCCGGCTTCATCGTCGGCTTCGACACCGAGAAGGACAGCATCAGCAAGGCGATGTCGCTGTGCATCGGCCAGACCGGCATCCCGATCGCCATGGTCGGCCTGCTCTTCGCGCTGCCGAACACGCAGCTCTCGCGCCGCCTGCGCAAGGAGGGCCGCCTCTACGAGAACTACGCGGCGACCACCGCCGACCAGGGCGACCAGTGCACGCAGGGCATCAACTTCGTGACCCTGCGGCCGCAGCGCGACGTGCTGGCCGACTACCGCGACGTCCTCCAGGAGATCTACGACCCGCCGAACTTCTTCGACCGGGTCCGGGTGGTCGCCCGGCGGGTGAAGCGGCCGAAATTCGTCGCCCAGAAGCTCAACTGGGGCCACATCGCCCACGATCTCTACTCGCTGCTGCGGGTGTGCTGGCGGATGACCGTGCGGCGTCCGGAACTCGCCAAGCACTTCTGGAGCGTGTTCCTGGAGACTGCCCGCCGCAACCCAGCCGCCCTGGAGGCCGTGGTCACCAACATGGTGATCTACCTCCACGTCTACCCGTTCTCGCGCTACGTCATCCGCGAGATCAACGGCCGGATCGCCGACCTCGATGCCGGCCGCTGGGTGCAGCCGCCGATCCTGGCGCCCGAGGCGGAGACCTGCAAGGCGCCGCCGGTCGGCAAGGTGGTGGCCAAGGCCGAGGTCAAGCACCTCGCCGCGGTGGCCTGAGGGATCCGCGGCGAGGTGCTTGCGGGCTCGGCCGATCATCGCTAGCTGACCCGCCGCGAGGCCACGTCCTCCCCCCGCCACGCGGGGCACAAGTCCGGGACGGCCCGGCCCTTTCGGGAGGGCCGCCGTGGCCTGGATCTATCTCGTCACCGCGGGCGTGCTGGAGGTCGTCTGGGCCTTCGCGATGAAGCAGTCGGAGGGCTTCACGCGCCTCTGGCCGACCGCCATCATGGCCGTGTCGATGGCCGGCAGCGTCGGCTTCCTAGCGCTGGCCATGCGCACGCTGCCCCTGGGCACCGCCTACACGATCTGGACCGGAACCGGCGCGGTCGGCGCCTTCCTGGTCGGCATCGCCGTGCTGGGGGAGCAGGCGAGCGCCAGCCGGATCCTCGCGGCCGGCCTGATCGGCTCCGGGCTCGTCCTGATGAAGCTGTCGAGCCCCGGCTGAGCCTGAGGCCGAGCCTCAGGCCGCGCGCACGGTGTGCAGGAAGGCGTCGATCTCCCGGCGCAGCTCAGCGGCCTCCTCCGAGAGACTCGACGCCGAGGCCAGCATCCGCGTGGCGGCCGTGCCGGTGTCGTCGGCCGCCCGCGCCACCGCGTCGATCGTCCCGGTGACCGCGCCGGTCCCGGACGCCGCCTCGGCCACGTTCCGGGCGATCTCCCGGGTCGCCGCGCCCTGCTGCTCGACGGCGGCCGCGATCGAGGTCGCCACCCCGTCGATCTCGCGGATGCGCGCCGTGATCCCGTCGATCGCGTCCACGGTCTGCCCGGTCGCGCCCTGGATACGGCCGACCTGACCGGCGATCTCTTCGGTGGCCCGGGCGGTCTGGGCGGCGAGCTGCTTCACCTCGCTGGCGACCACCGCGAAACCGCGCCCCGCATCGCCGGCGCGGGCCGCCTCGATCGTGGCGTTCAGCGCCAGCAGGTTCGTCTGGCCGGCGATGTCGGTGATGAGGCGCACGACGTCGCCGATCCGGCCCGCGGCGGTGCTCAGTTCCTGCACGAGGCCGGCCGTGTCGCCGGCCTGGACCACCGCGCTCCGGGCGAGTTCGGCGGACCCGTCGACCTGGCGGCCGATCTCCTGCACCGAGGCGCCGAGTTCCTCCGCGGCCGCCGCGACCGTGCCGACATGCTGGGCGGCCTCCTGGGCGGCGCCCGCCACCGTGGCCGAGCGCTCCGCGGTGTGCGTGGCCGTGCCGCTCATCGCCTCGGCGTCGGCCCGCAGGCCGAGGGCGGCGTCCGCCACCCGGGCCAGCACGCCGCCGACCGCGGCCTCGAAGGACTCGGCCATGGCGTGGACCGCGCGCCGGCGCTGCGCCTCGGCGCCGTCCCGCGCCAGGGCGGTCTCCCGCTCCAGGGCACGGGTGTGGATCAGGTTGTCCTTGAAGACCTGCACGGCCGCCGCCATCGCGCCGATCTCGTCGCGGCGCCCCGTATGCGGGACCGGCACGGTCTCGTCGCCCTCGGCGAGGCGGCCCATCGCGCCGGTCATGCGCTCGATGGGGCGCGCGATCCCGAACAGGGCGAACAGCATCGCGGCCGCCGCGACCGCGAGGCCGACCACCGTGGCGATCAGCGCGATCAGCTTGGCCCGCGTCGCCGCCTGCACGGTCTGGGTGACGTTGGCCTCGGTCTGGCCCCGCGCTGCCGCGATCGACTCGGTCAGGCTGGCCACCGCGGCGTCGTTCTGCGCGCCCGTCGCGGGATCCAGCACGAGCGCGAGGGCGCCCGGCTGATCGCCCGCGATCATCAGCTCGACCACCTGCAGCTGGACGTTCTGGTAGGCGTTCCACGCATTGGTGAAGCGCTCGTAGATCGCCCGGGCCTGCGGGCTCGTCAGGCGGTCCTGATAGGCTTGCCGGAGGCCGGACAGCTCGCCGAGGGCGTCGGTCAGGGCCGTCTGGTTCCTGTCCAGGGCCGCGGCGTCGGGCGAGGCCACCGCGAGGCGGTAGAGGCGCAGGCGCGCGTCCCGCACGGCCGTCCCGATGGCCTCGGCCTGGTTCTGCACGGGCAGGGCCTGCTGCGAGATGGCCGCGGCGTTCCGCTCGATCTCCGACAGGCTCACGACGCTGGCGATCCCCTGGCCCACGGCGGCGAGGGCGAGCAGGCCGATGGCACCGGCGAGGATCGTCTTGAGGGAGAAGCGCATGGGAGGTTCCGTCTACGCGGCCGCGCCGCGCCTTCAGGCCCAACCATGCTCCCGTGGAGGTCTTAAGATTCTGTCGGCTCTATATCGGCGTTTGTTGTCAGAGCCACTTCTTCCACCGGAAGAAGAAGTAGGGAAATACCGCCGCCACGACCATCATGATCAGCGCCATCGGGTATCCGAAGGCGAAATCTAGTTCCGGTATGGACTTAAAATTCATGCCGTAGATCGACGCGATCAGGGTCGGCGGCATGAAGACGACCGCCATGACCGAGAACAGCTTGATGATGTTGTTCTGCTCGAGGTTGACGAGCCCCAAGGTCGCGTCGAGCAGGAACTGGATCTTCGTCGACAGGAAGGTGGCGTGCTCCTCGAGGGACTGAAGATCCCGCAGGGTCGAGCGCACGTCCTCGCGCAGGTCGCGCGGGGCCTTGTTGGTCCGGTAGGTCGCCGACAGCGAGAGCAGGATCCGCTCCATTGAGACGAGGCTCTCGCGCTGCTTGGAGATGAGATCGCCGTGCCGGCCCAGCGCCCGCAGCGTGTCCTGCAGCGCGGTGTTGCGGGCCGAGGGGTCCTCCTGCACTTCGAAGATCTTGCCCGACAGGCGGTCGATGCGCTCGCCCTGGAGCTGCAGCACGTCGGCGGCCCGGTCGATCACCGCCTCGATCAGCCCGGCCAGGATCGATTCGCCCGAGGGTGTCGAGGCGCCGCCGTTGCCCATCGAGCGCCCGGCGCGCTGCGTGTACATGCGGAAGGCCTGCGGCTCCTCGTGGCGCACCGTCACCAGCCGGTTGCCGCGCAGGATGAAGGTGATGCCGGCCAGCCCCGGCTCCTCGGCGTCGCTGACCTTCGAGAGCACCCGGCCGGTCATGTAACGGGCGCCGTCCTCGACGTAGAGCAGCTCCGAGGGCTCGATGTCCTTCATCTCCTCGCGGGTCGGCACCTCGATGCCCGCGAACGACTCGACCTTCAGTTCCTCCTCGCGGCTCGGGCGGATCAGATCGAGCCAGACCGTGTCCTCGGGGATCGTGTCCTGGAGATCGATGACGCGGCGCTCAAGCAGCGTGGCTCCGGCGCCGACGGCGGGCTGGTGGATGAAGATCACGTACGGGTCTCGGATGCGGATCGGTCACGGGACAGCGCGGGGCCGCAGCCCGCATCCGGCACCGCGACGGTCGATGCAAGCTGTGCCGCGGATGTGGCGCTGTTTTCTGACGCTTCCGTGACATCGCGGCCCGCCCCGTCAGAACAGCTCGATGTCGGGCGCTACCGGGTCGAGGGCTTGGTCGACGACTTGGTCGAGGGCTTGGGCGTCGACGCGGCGCTGGATCTGGGTGACGTAGCGCGCCCGCGCGGTCTCGAGGATCGCCGCCGGCGCGCTCGCCCGCCCCGGCCCGGTGCCGATCAGTCGCCGGCGCAGGCCGTCGAGGCAGAGCTGCAGCGCCGCGTTGGCGGCATCGACCGCCTCGATCTGCTGGCGGACGACGTCCTGGAACTGAACTTGGCCGAAGACCGACAGCACCTCGTCGCCCACCGCCGCATTCTGCGCCTTGACCTCGGCGAGGTCCGTCCGCGCCATCCCGAGGAGGACCCGGGTGGTCGTCTCGGCGATCCCGCCGAGTTCGGCCATCAGCGCGCGGAGGCGCTCCTGCTCGGTGCGGGTCGCGTCGTCCCCGCGATCGGCGATCAGCACCCGGCTGATCGTCTGCTGCGCGTCCGCCACCTGCACGCGCGCCTCGGCCATCGCGGTCTGGGAGGTCTGCGCGAGATCCTGGAGCTCCCGGGCGATGACCCGGAAGCCGGCTCCGTGGGCCCCGGCGCGGGCCGCCTCGATGTTGGCGTTGAGCGCCAGCATCCGGGTCGCCGCCCCGACCTTCTCGAGGCTGAGGATCAGGGCATCGAGCCCGCGCATCTGCCCGACGGCCACTTCGACGGTGCCGCGTTCCTCGCGGGTCTCGTTCAGGCGCCGGTCGAGATAGGCGCCGAGGGCCGCCGCCAGGGATTGCAGCGCGGCGTCGCTCTGCTCGGCGAAGCCGACGATGCGGTCGTGCGCGCCGCCGATGCAGGCGGCGCTGCGCGCCTGGGCGGCGTCGAGCCTCTGCAGCGAGGCGAGGATCGCGGCGGCGGCCGCCTCGGTCTGCGCGACGATGCTGCGCAGCTGCTCGCCCGTCACGGCGAAATAGGGGTCGAGGTCGCCGAGATCCCGGGCCACGGCCTCGGCGCAGGCCGCTCCGTGCGCCGGGGCGGCCGCCGGTTCGGCCCGAAGCGTGACCGCCATCGGCGGGGCATCCGGCTCGACCGCGCGGCAGGACGGTTGCAGCCCGCGGGTCACGAGGCCCCCGCAGAGCGCGGCGGCGGCCGCGAAGAGGAGCTGCGCCGGCTGCGCGATCCCCAGGATCAGCGGCACGGCCCCGACCGCGCCGCCGGCCGCGGCACTGAGCAGGAGCGTCCGCAGCTCGGTCTTCGCGGAGGGACGGGCAGCAATCTGCATCGCGGGAACGGTCATTCGGTCGGAAACGGTGGCGCGGGGCCGGGCGAGGCCGAGGCCCGCGGAGCGGGCTTCAGCGGAGAGGGGGCGCCCGGATCAGGCGGCGCGGCGCTGAATCGCGGGGGCGACCTGTGTGAGGACCTGCAGCAGCTTGTCGGCCTGGACCGGCTTCACCAGCCAGCCGGTCGCCCCCGCCTGGCGCGCGCCGTCGCGCTTCTCCTGCTGCGATTCCGTCGTGAGAACGAGCATCGGCGTGAAGCGGGTCGGCGCGAGCTTCCGCAACTCCTGGATCAACTGGACGCCATCCATGCCGGGCATGTGGAAGTCCGTGATCACGAGGGCCGGCTTCAGGCCTGCCTTGACCTTCGCGAGTGCCGTCTCGGCATCGGCAGCCTGTTTGGTTTCATATCCCGAACTGCGAAGTATTCCTGACATGCTTGAAAGAATGGTCGGTGAGTCGTCCACCAGTAATATCGTATTCATCTCTCGCTCTGAACTCCATGTCTGTGCGAACGGCTAAGTTTTAATCGTTCCAATCTGCCCGGCAATGCATTTTTCCATGACTTGGTCGCATAACAGCTCAAAGTCCTGCACCGCCCGCGCACGGGGCTTCACGTACCGAACCGGCCGTCCGCATCCGAAGGCCTCCGCCAGAGCGATGTCCGTGCGGATCCCAGCCAGGAGGCGCTCCCGGCCGAACCGGCTCGCGAGCTGCTCGACGGCCTCCCGCTGCATCGTGATCCGGAGATCCACCTGCACCGGCACGATCGAGAGGCCGCGCAGACCGGGATTGAGGCTCGTCGCCACCCGGAAGAACGCGCGCGCGAACTGCCCGACGCCGTCCACCGCGAGGTGGCTGAGCTGTGTCGGAACCAGGACGTGGTGCGCGCTCGCCAGGGCGCTGATCAGCAGGGCGTCGGCCGTCGGTGCGGTGTCGATCAGGATCACCGCGTAATCCGTCGCCAGGGACTTCAGCGCCGCCGCGAGGCCGAGGGGCGCGACAGCGCCGTCGGGGCCCGAGAAGCCGCGATCGGCCGGCAGCACGTCCACGTTCGGCACGGCGGTGCGCCGCACGGCGCGCCCGAGATCCGTCACCCCGGTGCCGCGGAACAGGTCGTGCACCGTCGGCTCGCCGGGCCTCGCCCGCACGCCGAAGCCGAGGCCGGCATGGCCCTGGCTGTCGAGGTCGACGAGCAGCACCCGCCGGCCGCCCTCCGCCAGGCTTGCGGCGAGATTCACGGCCGTCGTGGTCTTGGCGGTGCCGCCCTTGCGGTTCGCCACGGCGAGGATGCGCCCGGTCCCCGGCTCGGTCATCCGCGCTCGGCCTCCGCGGCGCCTTCCGCGGCGGCCTCGGGCAGCGCGGCCAGGCAGGCCGCCGGCACGGCTCCGGCCGGCCGGCCGCGGAGGGCGGGTGCCGCGACCATCAGCACCTGGAGGACCGCCGTGTGGAGCCACGCCGCGCCGGTGAGGTCGACGACGGCCTCCGGGGTGGCGCGCAGGATATCGAGCAGCGGCTCGGCATCCTCGACCGGGCAGTGGCCCGAGAGCCGGATGCGGGCGCCGCTGTGTTCGAGGGCCATCAGAGCAGATCCGACAGGTTGAGGACGAGGAGAACCCTTCCGTCGCCGAGGAGCGCCGTCCCGGAGAAGCCCGCGAGGCCGGCGAGGAGACCGTCGAGGGGCCGCACGATGACCTCCATGCGCTCGCGGAAGCCGTCGACCACGATGCCGACCCGCTCGCGTCCGACACGGGCGACCATGACGGCCTCCTCCTCCGGCGGCGCGTCCGAGGCCGCCGGGAGGCCCAGGCTGTCGGCGAGCCGGATCAGGGGGATCATCGCGTCCCGCAGGACGAAGGTCTCGCGCTGCTTGATCCGGTGGATCTGGTCCCGCGGAACCTTCACGGTCTCGGCCACCGCGTCCATGGCGACCCCGTATTGCTGGCCCCGCGCCACCACGGTGACGATGCGGGTCACCGCCATGGTCAGGGGCAGCTGCACGGTCACGCAGGTGCCCGCGCCCGGCTGGCTCGCGAGCCAGACGTCGCCGCCCGCCCTACGCACCGCGCTGCGCACGACGTCCATCCCGACGCCCCGCCCCGAGAGGTCCGAGACCTGATCCCGCGTCGAGAAGCCGGGCGCGAAGACGAGGTTGACGAGATCCTCCGCGGTCATCTGGGCGGCCTGATCCGGGCCGATCAGGCCGCTGCGCAGCGCCTTCTCGCGGACCGCCTCCGGGTCGATGCCGCGGCCGTCATCGGCCACCTCGATGATGACGTTGTCGTTCTCCTGCCGCGCCGCGAGCCGCAGGGTGCCGCGCGCCGGCTTCCCGGCGGCGATCCGGATCGCGGGGGTCTCGATGCCGTGATCGAGGGCGTTGCGGACCATGTGGATCAGCGGGTCGGCGAGGCTCTCCAGCACGTTCTTGTCGGCCTCGGTCTCCTCGCCCAGGATCACCAGCTCGACCTCCTTGCCGAGCTTGCGCGTGATGTCGCGGACGAGCCGGGGGAAGCGCTGGAAGACCTGGCTCACCGGCATCATGCGGATCGCCATGACGCCGACCTGCAAGCTCTGGGCGATCCGGTCGATGACCGCGTACTGCTCCTTGATCTCCCGACCGAGCTGGCGCGAGCCGCTGACCTGCTCGACGCGTCCGGCGAGATAGGCGAGCCCGTTCTTGGCGACCGTCAGCTCGGCCGCGAAGTTCATCAGGGCGTCGACCTTGCCCTGCTCGACCCGCAGCATGCGCGCCGAACCCTTGGCGTCGGGGCCGGATCCCTCCGGGGCATCGCGCGGCTCGGTCGCCGGCGGCGGGGCCGCGGTGGGCCGCGGCGCGGGCTCTCCGGAGGGTGTCGGCATCGGCGGTGCGGCGGCCGCGCCGCTCGCCGCGCCGCGGAGGACGGCGCCGAGGGTCTCGGTGGCGCCCGCGCGCTCGGCCCAGGGCTGCTTCCAGGGCGGCGGCCCGGCCGGGCACCAGATGCGGCAGGCAGCGCCGCACCACCGTGCGCACGGACTCGAACCGGCCCTCCGCGACGGCCGGGTCCGTCGGCACGGCCAGCATCTCGGCCTGCGCGGCGAGGATCGCCTCTGCCTGCTGGCGCAGGGCGAGGTCCGGGGCGGGCGCCTCTGCGGGCGGCCGATCGGTCGGCGGCGAACCCGAGGCCGGCCGCGGGCCGCCGAGGTCGGCGGCGAGGCGGCGCAGCGTCTCGGTCTCCGCCGTGGCGGCCAGCGCCGCGATCCAGCGCAGGGCGCAGGCCTGCCGGGTCCCGGCGCCGACGATCCCCAGCAGGGCGGCGGCGGCGGCGGCGAGGTCCGCCCGGGCGTCCTCGGCGAGGAGCGTTCCGGCCCGCGCGGCGAAGTCGCCGAACACCTCGGCCTCATCCTCCGTCCCGGTCAGGACGATCAGGTCGTCCGGCCGGATCGCGCCGACCCGGACCTGATCGGCGACGTAGCGCAGATGATCGGCGACCGCCTCGGCGTCGGCGACGCACAGAACCTCGAAGCGGAGCCAGCTCAGCACCGGATCGCAGGTTTCCGGCGACGGAGTTGCGGCGCGCGGCCGTACCCGCAGCGCGACGAGGCCCGGGGCCTGCGCCACCAGATGGGCCGGGTCGTCGCCGCGGAAGAAGCAGGTCTCGTCGGGCTCGTAGTGCCAGGCGGTCAGGGGGGCGCCCGAGGCCGCGGCGCGCCTCCAGGCGGCCTGCCGGTCCGCCTCGGGTAGGTCGGCGAGCCAGTCCGGCGGCCCGTAATCGGCCCGCGCGACGGTGGCCTCGATCGCCGCGGGGAGCCACGCCCGCAGGGCCGTCACCCGGCCCGCCATCACGGCGTCGGCGTCGTCCGGCAGGACCGCGCGGCTCTCCAGGACGTCGATCCAGTGGCCGACCAGATCGAGGCTGTCGAGGAGCCCGTCCACGATGGCGGGTTCCAGGACGAGCGTGCCGGCCCGGACCTCGACCAGAAGGTCCTCGGCCGCGTGGACCAGATGGGTCAGCGGCGCGATCTCGAACAGGCCGGACGTGCCCTTGAGGGTGTGCACCGCCCGGAAGACGTCGTCGAGGGACTCGGCGCCCGGCGACTTCTCCAGGGCCAGCATGCCGCTCCCCGCGCGCTCCAGGAGCTCGCGGGCCTCGGGAATGAACTGGGCGAGCAGGGCGTTGGTCACGGTGCGGCTCCGGCCATCACGGTGGCGACCGCGACGAGGGCGTCCGGGCGCACCGGCTTGACGAGGTAGAGGTTGGCGCCCGCCGCGAAGGCCCGCGCGCGGTCGGCGCTGGCGCTCTCCGTGGAGATCATCACGGCCGGCACCGCCTGGAGCTCCGGCATGGTCCGGCCCTGCCGCAGGAAGGCGTAGCCGTCCATCTTGGGCATGTTCACGTCGACGAGGACCAGGTCGAAGCCCTCGGCGACGGCCTTCTCCAAGCCCTCGTAGCCGTTCACGGCCTCCTCGACCGCGAAGCCGGCCTCTTCCAGCACGTCGCGGTAGTACAGGCGCACCGTGGTGGCGTCGTCGATGACGAGGATCCTGGCCATGTCAGGCCTCCGCGCTCAGGGGCTTCTGGTAGACGATCGCCTCCGCGAACTTCCGGAGGTCGAACAGCGCGGAGATCCGGCTCATCGACTCGGAATGGCCGAGGCAGACGAAGCCGCCGGGATCGAGCGCCTCGTAGAGCGTCTGGGCGGCGCCGCGGCGGGACGCGTCGTCGAAGTAGATCAGCAGGTTGCGGCAGAACACGACGTCGAAGCCCCGGAACTGCCGGGTCGAGAGCGGGTCCGAGAGGTTGACCTGCGCGAAGGCGATCGAGTCGCGGATGTCCGGGATCACCTCGTGGGCGCCCTGCACCCGCCGGGTGTAGCGCTCCAGGGTCGCCCGGGGGACGTGCTGGACCGCGCGGTCGCCGTAGAGGCCGCGCTTGGCTTGGTCGAGCACGGCGGTGTCGATGTCCGAGGCGACGATCTCGATGTCGTACCGGTCGACCTCCGGCCACGTGTCGAGGAGCTGGAAGGCGATCGAGTAGGGCTCCTCGCCGGTCGAGCAGGGCACCGACCAGATCCGCACCGGCTCGCCCGGCCGCTTGCGCCGGGTGACCTCCGGGAGGATCGACCGGACGAGGCAGCGGAACTGGTACTCCTCGCGGTAGAAGTAGGTCTCGTTGACGGTCATCAGGTTGACGAGCGCCTGGAACTCCTGGCCGCTGGCCTGGAATCGCAGTGTGTTGAAGTAGTCGCGGAAGACCGGCAGCGCACTCGCGAGCATCCGCTCCTGCAGGCGCTTGTCGACGAAGTAGCGCTTGTTGTCGGCGAACATGATGCCGGTCTTGCGGTAGAAGAAGTCGCGGAAGCGGACGAAGTCGGCATCGGTGACGACGGGCGTCGGCGGCGGGAACGGTGCGGTCATGCCGGCCGCCGGTCAGGTGATGCGGCGGCAGGCGGCCCTGGCCGCGAAGCGCAGGAACGGCGCGTCGGGGAAGCGGGCGGCGGCCTCGATCTCCGGCACCATCTCGGGCGTGCCGATCTCGGCGAGCACGTCGAGGGCGGCGGCGCAGACGTTGACGTGCTCGTCCTCGGCCAGGACCCGGCGGGCGTAGGTCGCGGCCGCCGGGTGGCGCAGGGAGACCAGCACGTTCACCGCGAAGATCCGGCGGTCGCTGTCGGGATCGGCGAGGGCCCGCTCGAGGGCGCCGAGCACCGCCGCGTCCATCTCCTGCAGCGTCTCGATCGCGGCGTTGCGCAGCCAGACGTCCTCCGAGTCCAGCAGGCCGAACAGGCGCTCGGCCGCCGCCGGGGTGCCGATGCGGCCGAGGGCGCCGAGGATCGCCTCGCCGACGCTCCGGTCCGCCTCGCGGGCGAGGCGGTCGGCCAGCAGGCCGGCGGCGTCGGGATCGGCGGCCAGGCGATGGGCCGCGTCGCGGCGCCCGGCGGCCGTCGGGCCCTCCAGGGCGATCCGAGGATCCTCCGGGGCTTCCGCCGGCGCGGGGAGGGCGGGGTGCTTGCGGACCAGGGCCATGTCAGTCTCGGTGTCGATCTCAGGACAGCCAGCCGACGAGCTGGGCCGGGATGGAGCGGGCGGGCAGCGTCAGGGTCGCGCCGCCGAGGCGGATCAGCTCGGCCGGCATGCCGAACACGACGGCGCTCGACTCGGCCTCCGCGATGGTGCGGCCGCCGGCAGCCCGCAGGGCCGCCAGGGCGGCGGCGCCGTCGTCGCCCATGCCGGTGAGTTCGACGCCGATCAGGGCTTCGGGCAGCAGGTGATCCCGGGCGCTGCGGACGAGGCGGTCGACGCTGGGGTGCCAGCGCAGGGCCGGGTCGCTCGGGACGGTGGCGACCGCGAGCCGGCCGAGCCGGCGCTCGATCACCACGTCGGCGTCGCCCCGGCCGATGTAGACGCGGCCCGCCGCGAGGGGGACCGGGGCGGTCACCTCCACCACCCCCAGGGCGCAGAGGCGGTCCAGGCGCTGGGCGAAGGCCCCCGTGAAGGAGCCCGGCATGTGCTGGGCGATCACGACCGGCCAGGGCAGGTCGGCCGGAAGCTCCGGCAGGATCTCCTCCAGCGTCCGCGGTCCCCCGGTCGACACGCCGATCAGGACGCAGCCCTCCACGCGGGCCGCGGTCCGGGGCGCCGGGCGGCGCTTCGCGATCTCGCCGCGCCCGCGCCGGACCCGGTCGAGGAGGCCGCGGGCGCGGCCGGGCTTGGCCCGGGCCGCGACGCGGACCTTGGCGACCATCTCGTCCCGGACCTCGCCGATGTTGAGGGAGACGGTGCCGCCGGGCTTCTCCACGTAATCGACGGCGCCGAGCTGCATCGCCTCCAGGGTCACGGCGGCGCTCTCGCGGGTCAGCGACGAGACCATGACCACCGGGCGCGGGCGCGCCGCCATGATCTCGCCGAGGCAGGTGAGTCCGTCCATCTCGGGCATGTTGATGTCGAGGGTGACCACGTCGGGCTCGAAGCTGTCGATCTGGTCCAGGGCGTCGCGGCCGTTGCGCGCCGTGCGCACCTCGAACTGGCCCGTCTCCTCGAAGATCAGGCGAAGGTGTTTGCGCATCAGGGCGGAGTCGTCGACGATCAGGAGCTTGGGCATGGCGGGTTGCGTGGCAGGAGCGGCCTCGGACCGGGCCCGGAGACGGCGGCTCAGGCCGCCTGCAGATCCGCGACCTCGTGCCGGCTGAGGAGCCGGTCGACGTTCACCATCAGGATGATCCGCTTGGCGGCGGCGAGGTTGGCGACCCGCTCCACGGCGCTGTCGTCGTCCTGCGCGAGGTCCGGCGCCGGCACGATGGCCGAGCGGGGGATCTTCAGGACCTCCGAGACCGAGTCGACGATGAAGCCGGTCCGCACCCCCGCGATCGCGAAGACCATGATGCGCTGGCGGTCGTTGCGCGCGGCCTCCGGGAGCCGGAAGCGGCGGCGCTGGTCGACCACCGGCAGCACCGCCCCCCGCAGGTTGACGATGCCCTCGATGAAGCCGGGCGTCCGCGGCACGTGGGTGAGCTGCTCGGGGACGCGGACGATCTCGTGCACGGCGTCGATCGGCACGCCGTACTCCTCGTCTGCCAGGCGGAAGACGACGAACTGCTCCTCCTCGTCGGCGCGCGTCGGCGCGGTCGCGGTCTGACGTTCCTGCACGGGGCCCTCCTCTGCGGCTCCGAGGCCGGCGAGGCCGGCGAGGCCGCCGGCGATCCCGGTGGTGGCGAACAGGCGGGCGGCCGACAGGATCGAGACCAGCCGCCTGCCGCCGCCGAGCCGGCAGATCGCCTCGACCTCGCGCAGCGCGTCGCCCTGCGCGAGCAGGTCGGGCAGCGGGTCGACCACCGCGCGGGGCACCCGCAGCACCTCCTTCACCGTGTCGGTGACGATGCCGACGGAGCCGGCGGATTCCCGGGAGGCGACCACCACGATCCGGTTCTGCTCTCCCAGGGGCACGCTCGGCAGCCCGAACAGCGCCCGCAGGCTGACCAGGGGCAGCAGCCGGTCGCGCAGGTTGATCACACCGATGACGTGGCGCTCGGCCTTCGGCAGCTCGCTGACGCGGTCGGGGACCTGGACGATCTCCTGCACCTGCTCGATCGGCAGGGCGTATTCCTGGCCCGCGAGCTCGAAGGACACGAGCTGGATCTCGTCGGAGAGCCCGGCCTCGCCCTCCGGCCGCGCCGAGGCCGCGCCGCCGGCCTCGATCGGCCCGACCGCGTTCCGTCCGCCCGACCCGCCCTCTGCGCCGGCGCGCCCGGACCCGCTGCGCTGCAGCAGGCGCCCGAGATCGATGATCAGCACGATGCCGGCCGGCCGCTTGATCACGCCCGCGAGCAGCTCGGTCGCCGCGGTGGCGGTGAGGCCGTCGGTCCCCTCGATCTCCCCGGGCTCGGCGGTGATCACGCTCGCCATCCGGTCGACCACGAAGCCGGAGGTCGCGCCAGCGCCGCCGCCGTCGCCGGACCCCTGGCCGACCACGACCACCCGGGCGGCGTCGTCGTGGACCCGGTCGGGCAGCTCGAACAGCCGCCGCAGGCTCGCCACCGGCAGGACCGAGCCGCGCAGGTTGGCCAGTCCCACCAGGGCGGGGGGTGCCAGGGGAACGTCGACCATGTCGGGCAGGCGGATGATCTCCTGCACCTCCGCGAGGGGCACCGCGTAGGTCTCGTGGGCGACGTGGAAGGTCACGAACTGGAGCGCGGAGGCGGTCTCCGACCGGTCGGTCGCGGCCGAGGCTGAGGCGTCGTTGGACATGGCGGGCTCCGGGCTGAGCAGGATTCGGGTGGGGCCGTCCCGGCCGGGCGCGTCTCAGTCCTGGTTCTGGAGTTCGTCGGCCAGCGACGCGACCTCCTCGATGGCGGCGGCGAGTTCCTCCGCGCCGTTCGCCTGCTCGCGGGCGGCCTGCTGCGCCTCGTTCACCGCCTGGCCGCCCTGGCGGGCCGCCGTGGCGATCTGGTCGACGCCGCGCTTCGCCTCCTCGACGTTGCGGATGATCAGGTCGGCGCCCTGGAGGATCTGCCGGTTGCCGTCGAGCACCACGCCCATGTCGTCGGCGGTGGTCTCGAGGTCGCGGGTGATCGCCCGGTTCTTCTCGACCTCGGCGGCGGCCGCCGCGGAGATCGCCTCCAGGTCCCGGCGCACCACCACGATCTGGTCCTGGATCGCCTTCACGAGGTCCTTGATCCGCTCCGCGTTCTCCGAGGAATCCCGGGCGAGGTTGCGGATGTCGGTGGACACCACCATGAAGCCCTTGCCGAACTCGCCGGCCCGGGCCGCCTCGATCGAGCCGTTCACCGCCAGCATGTTGGTCTGGATCGCCACCGTGGTGATCGCGTCGACGATCTTGTCGATCTTCCGGCTCACCTGCTCCAGGGCGTTGATCTGCTCTCGGCTCCGGTCGGTCTCCGCGAGGGCGTTGCCGACGCCCGCGACCAATCCGTCCACCGCGGCCCGGTCCTCCTGAAGCTGGCTCGTGATCAGGCCGCCCTTCTCCAGGGCGTCGCGTGCGCTGTCCTGGGCGAGGAGCGCTCCCTTCTCGATCTGCGCGATCGCGGCCGCCGATTGCTGCGCGGCTGCCGTCTGCTACTGGGCGCCCCGGTCGATCTGGTCGAGCGCCGTGGTGATCTGCGCGGCGGCCCGGTTAATCTCCTCCACCGCCGAGGACAGCTCCTCGGCCGCCGAGGCGACCTCCTCGGCGCTCTTGCCGACGTCGGTGGCGTTCTTCAGCTCGTCCGCCAGGGTCGCGAGCTCGGTGGCAGCCTGCTCGCTCTCCCCGAGGGCGGTGGTCTGCTGCTCGATGGTCTTGAGCGATTGCTGGCAGGCGGAGGATTGCTCCTCGGCCGCCGCCGCGATCAGCTCGGACCCCTTCTGCGCCTCGACCGCGGCCTTCTCAGACTCGATGGCCACCCGGGCGATGGTCTCGGCGCCGCGCATGATCTCGACCACGGCCTGCCGCACCGCCTCGAGCTGGGCGGTGATCGTCTCGCCCCGCGCGACCTCTTGGCGCGCGCCTTCGGCCGCGCGGTTGATGCCCTCGGCGATGACCTTCACGTCTTCCTGGATCCGGCCGATCAGCGCCTGGATCTCCTGGGCGCTGCGCTCGGAGGTCTCCGCCAAGGTGCGGACCTCGTCGGCGACCACCGCGAAGCCCTTGCCGTGCTGGCCGGCCCGGGCCGCCTCGATGGCGGCGTTCAGGGCCAGGAGATTGGTCTGGTCGGCGATGCGAGCGACGGCGCGGACGATGTCGCCGATATTGGCCGCCTGCCGCTCCAGCTCGACGATCAGCGTGACCGAGGCCGCCTGACGCTCGGCCGCCGTGGCGATCGAGCCGACGCTGAGCCGGATCTGCTGGCTCACGCCGGCGATGAGTCCCTGGAGCGCCTCCGATTTCTGGCGCGAGGTCTCGGCCTCGGTGCGGGCGGTGCCGATCGCCTCCGACACGGTCGTGACGGCGCGCTGCGACTGCTCGGAGGCCCCGGCCGCCTCCTCGGCGCCGGCGGCGATCTGCTCCATCGCCTTGCGCAGCTCCTCGGCCGCCGACGAGGCCTCGGCGACGCCGCTGGCGAGCTGGGTTGTCGCCGCCGCGATGCGCTCCGCCGCCTTCTGCTGCTTGGCGAAGGTCCGGGCCTTGCGCCGGCTCTCCTCGTTGAGGCGCCCGAGCTGGCTCAGACTGGCCGGCTCGCCCTTCCGGACCTGCGCGTGCGATCCCGACAGGGCGGCTTTCTTCACGAGGGCCATGGCGGCGTTTCCTTCACTTGAAGTCGCGGCTGTACGTCGCCGCCCCCAGGCTAGGACCCGCGACGCGCAAGTCTTACGAAGCATCAAGTTGCGAATCAATAAACGAGAACACGATTTTTGAGCAATGATCCGCTCTAAGGACCGCCGTATCCGTGAATATGAAGATCAATATTTGGAGTATATCTACAAAAAGACTGGCTTGAAGATAGGATATTGGATTATGAAGATGGATATATTTGCAACCAATATGGAAATATGCGCTGGCAACAATCCTGTTCGCCGGTCGCTGCTGTATCGAGCCGGCGGTTTGGCCAAGCCCCTCGGCGGACCCGCGGGGCTCGCAGGCCGGAGCGAGCGCGATCTGAAGTTCCGCGCCGCCCGAGGTCGCGCCGAAGGGAGAGCCGTTTGCGGGGCACGGCCCGGTCGAACACCGCAACCCGGACAGGCGATGGTCTGAGCGGGAACCCGGCCCGAACGACCCCGACCCGATCTCAGTTGCAGCCGTCGCAGATGCTGCCTTCGATCTTGTCGGTCAGAGCGCGTTCGCGCCGCCGCTGCTCCGGGGTCGGCACCTCGCCGGGGCCGAGGGACGTGCCGGGCGGCTTGGTGACGCCGAGGCTGTTGGTGTTCGGCGCCGTGATGGTCGAGACCGGGCCGCCGCCCGTGCCGGTCTGGTCGGGCGCTCGCGTCTGCGCCGCGAGCGGGGTGATGAGGGCGAGGCTCAGCGCACCGAGCGTCGCGGTACCGAGGAATCCGCGGATCATGGAAGGTCTCCCGTCGCCGGGAGAACGGGAAACGTGGTCGCCGGTTGCGTGGCCTAGCGCCGCCGCGCGGTCTCGCGCCGGAACACCCCGACCATCTCGACATGGCCCGAATGGCGGAACTGGTCGACCGGCGTGACGGTCTCCAGCCGGTACCCGCCGGCGACCAGCGTCGCCGCGTCCCGCGCGAAGGTTCCGGCGTCGCAGGCGATGCCGATCACCAGGGGCACGCGGGCGGCGGCAAGCTGGCGGGCCTGGGCCTCCGCGCCGGCCCGGGGCGGGTCGAACACCACCGCGTCGAAGGCGTCGAGTTCGGGGGGTAGCAGGGGCCGGCGGAACAGGTCGCGGCGCTCGCTGCTGATCTTGCGCAGGCCCGCGGCGGCGCGCGCGGCCCGCTCGAGGCCCGCGAGGGCCGCGGCATCGGATTCGACGGCGTGGACCGCGGCCGTCCGGGCGATCGCCAGCGTCAGCGGCCCGCAGCCCGCGAACAGGTCGGCGACGCGCCGGATGCGGGGGCCGAGGGCCGCCAGGGTCAGGTCGCAGAGCGTCGCCTGACCGGCCGCGGTCGCCTGCAGGAAGCCGCCGGGGGCCGGGTAGAGGCGCGTCGCCGCGGCGGGGCCGTCCGCCGTGACCGAGACAGGCTCGGCCTCCATCAGGCGCTCGCCGTGCAGGGAGAGCCGGGCGAGGCCGAGTTCGCCGGCGATCCGCACCAGCGCGGCGCCGACGCCGGCGCTGACCGGTCCGTGACCGCGCAGGTCGACGTCCAGGCCCTGGTCGGTGGCCGTCACGGCGACGTCGAGGGGCTTGCGCCCGTGGCCCAGCGGGGCGGCGAGGCGGCGCGCGACCTCCGGGGCCGGGTGGAGCGCCGGCACGGTGATCGGGCAATGGTCGATCGGCACCAGCGCGTGGCTGCGCGCCGCCATCAGCCCGGCCTCGGCCCGGCCGCCGATCTCGCGCACGTGCAGGGTAAGGCGGCGGCGGCCCGCCCCGTGGGCGTCGACGGCCGGCCCGGGCGTCACGTCGAGGCGCGCCTGGGACAGGGCCTGGGCGACGAGGTCGCGCTTCCAGGCGAGCTCCGCTTCCCGTGCGAGGTGCTGGGTGCGGCAGCCGCCGCAGCGCATGTAGTAGGGACAGAACGGCTCCACCCGGTCGGGCGAGGCCTGCGCGACGCCGAGCAGCGCGGCGCGGCGCGCCTCGCGGCGGATCTCCGCGTGCTCCCCGGGCAGCGTGTAGGGCACCGGGGTGCCGTCCTCGGCGATCCCGTCGCCGCGGGCGCCGAGCCCCCGGATCTTGACCGTCTCGCTATCTGTTGTCTCGCTCACCGCAACCTCGCGCCGATCAGGAACTCGGCGTTGCCGTCGCCGCCCGGCACAGGCGAATCGATCAGGCCCAGGATCGCGGCGCCGAGCCCCTCCAGGGTCCCGCGGACGGCCGCGCAGACCTCGGCGTGGACCGCCGGATCGCGCACGAGCCCGCCGCGGCCGACCCGGGCGCGGCCGGCCTCGAATTGCGGCTTGATCAGCGCGACGACCGCCGATCCCGGCCTCAACAGGCCCGGGAGGACCGGCAGCACGAGGCGCAGGCCGATGAAGCTCACGTCCACGCTCGCGAGATCGGGGGGCGGGACGAGGGCCTCCGGGCCGAGGCCGCGGATGTCGGTGCCCTCGCGGTTGGTCACGCGCGGGTCCCCGGCGAGCCGCGGATGGAGCTGGCCCCGGCCCACGTCGAGGGCGTGGACGTGGCGGGCGCCGCGGGCGAGCAGCACGTCGGTGAAGCCGCCCGTCGAGGCGCCGACGTCGAGGGCGACCCGGCCCTTCGGATCGACGCCGAACGCGTCCAGCGCGGCGGCGAGCTTGAGGCCGCCGCGGGACGCGTAGGGGTGCTCGGGTTCCGCCTCGACCCGGGCCCCCGGGGCGATCGGGTCCGAGGCGCGCGCGAGCGGGCGCCCGTCGACCCGCACGAGGCCGGCGCGGATCGCCGCCTGGGCCCGGGCCCGGCTCTCGAAATGGCCGTGCGCCACGAGGTACAGGTCGGCGCGCCGCGGGGACGGGTCGTCCGCGGCGGCCGCGCGGTCCGGGCTGGTCCGGTCTCGGGTCATCGGGGCTTCGTGCGGTTCCGGCAGATCTGCGGCGGAGGTTTCGGGCCGCCGCCCTGTCGAAGGCCGGCGCGCTCCCTAACTAGACCGGGCCGTAAAGGAGAGCCACCGCATGACCCGCACCCTGCCGCTGCTCGCACTGCTCGGGACCGCCGCCGCCGGCGGCGCCCTGGCACAGGAGCCTCCCAAGGAGGCGGCCAAACCGGCGGAGACCTACACGGCGCCGATCAAGAACGCCAAGGGCGACCCGATCGGCACGCTGGCGATCCGCGACGGGGCGAATGCCCTGGTCCTGCGCGTGACGATCCAGCCCGGCGGCCTGCCGCCCGGCTGGCACGGCATGCATTTCCACGCCGTGGGCGACTGCTCGGACCCGAAGTTCATGAACTCCAAGGCGCACGTGAACCACGACCAGAGCAAGCACGGGCTGCTTAACGCGGAGGGGCCCGACGAGGGCGACCTGCCGAACCTCTACGCGGCGCAGGACGGCTCGGCCAACGCCGAGGTCTCGAGCGAGACGCCGCTGAACGGCGAGGGCGGCCTGAAGGACGGCGACGGCGCGGCGCTGATCATCCACGCCAACGAGGACGACCACAACACCCAGCCGATCGGCGGCGCCGGCGACCGCGTCGCCTGCGGGGTGATCAAGTAGCCGTCGCGGACGGGGACGGCACAGCCGGCGGGATCGGCCGCGGCCGGCCCGCCTCGTCGATGGCCACGAAGGTGAAGGTGGCCTGCGTGACCCGCTCGCGGACCTGGGTGCAGAACCGCCGCGCCCAGGCCTCGACCTCGATCTTCATCGAGGTCCGGCCGACATGCGACACCCGGGTGTAGACGCACAGCACGTCGCCGACCCGGACCGGCCGGATGAAAGTCATCGATTCCAGCGCCACGGTGACCACCCGGCCCTGCGCCCGGTCGACGCCCGCGATGCCGCCGGCCTGGTCCATCTGCGACAGCACCCAGCCGCCGAAGATGTCGCCGTTGGCGTTGGTGTCGGCCGGCATGGCGATGGTGCGCACCGTGAGATCGCCCTTGGGCAGATCGACCTCAGCGGGCGGCGCGCCTCCGGCCGGTGAGAGTGCGACGTGCTGCATGCCGTCCATCCGCCCCCCGCACGCCGTCAGGACATCACGCCGGCGAGCTTGAGCCCCGCCGCCAGCAGAACGGCGACCGCACTCAGGATGCATTCGAGCGGGATGGATTGCCAGAGGTCCGGCGTCGCCGCCGCGGGCTCGGCGCGTTGCGCAATATCGTTCATCGGGCTTCCTCTCGGGCGCGCCGATCTGCCGTCGGCGGTCCCGTTCCCGGCACGATAAAGCAAGGCTCGCGGTCGCGCACCCCGAATCGGGGTGTGAAAAAGCCCGGCGGCTCGCTGGAGCCGCCGGGCCGGTCAGGTCGGAGAGCCGATCAGTAGTAGAACCGACGGCGCCAGTAGGGACGACGGTAGTAGGGCCGCGGGCCGTAGTAGAACCGGCGGCCGTAGTACGGGCGGCGCCAGTAGGGCCGCGGGCCGTAGAACCGGCGACGGTAGTAGTACTGGGCCTTCTCGGCCACCGCCGGCGCGGCTTCGGCGGGCAGAGCCAGCCCCGGGCCGATGGGCGCGGCGGACGCGCCCTCCGGCGCCGCGGCCGCGAAGCCCAGCGCCAACAGGGCCGCGAGCAGGAATTTCCTCAGCACGGTCTCGACTCCCTTTGTGTCATTCGTCCTGGTCGACGAACCGCGCAGGGCGACGGGCTCCGCTCGGTCCGAACCGCTGCAACGCGTGGGCGAGCGGAAGCGTTGCAGCTTAACCGCTGCGACGTTTCGGACAGGGTTGACCGCGGGTTGAGACGCGCGGGGTCAGGCGATCTTCGTCGTCATGTCCTCGATGCGCGCCTCGGCGCTCTGGCGGACCAACGCGATGCCGTGCTCGCAATCCTCGCGGCGGACATAGCCTTCGCCCGAATCGGCGATCACCTCGCCGTTGCGCGCCCGCAGGCGCCAGCGCCACTCGCCCTTGGCGTCCCGGTAGAGTTCGAACCGCATGTCGCAGGCCCCCGCTTCTTCCATCCCTCAGATGGGGGCGCGCCCGCGCAAGGGAAGGCGGGGCGGTGAGGGCGCCGCGGGGCGGACGGGCCACCGAGCGGCGCGCGTGCGCGATCGGCCGCCGGGATTCGAGTTAGAATTTTTCTTCCTCTCATTGTACGCTTCGCCGATCGGGATCCGGGACGCCTGAACAATAACGGGACGCCCGCGGCCGGTGAGGAAGAGAGTATGAACGAGATCGTCCAGCCCGAGGCCTACTCGGAGGTCTTCTACGGAGGCTGCCCGCACGATTGCCCCGACACGTGCTCGATGCTGTTCGAGGTGAAGGGCGGCGAGCTCCTGAGCGTGCGCGGCAACCCGGACCACCCGATGACCCGCGGCGGTCTCTGCGTGAAGCTGAAGGATTACGAGAAGCGCCACTATCACCCCGACCGGCTGCTCTACCCGATGAAGCGCGTCGGCCCGAAGGGCTCGAAGCAGTTCGAGCGGATCACCTGGGACGAGGCGCTGGACACCATCGTGTCGCGCTGGAAGGCGATCATCGACCAGTACGGGCCGCAGGCCATCGCGCCCTACAGCTACCTCGGCAACCAGGGCCTCGTGCACGGGCTGAACGGCGGCGACGCCTTCTTCAACCGCATGGGCGCCACCGTCACCGAGCGCACCTTCTGCGGCGAGGGCTCGTGCACGGCCTGGCTCCTCACCGTCGGCCCGACCGCGGGCCTCGACCCGGACAGCTACATCCACTCCAAGTACATCGTGATCTGGGCCTGCAACTCGGTCAGCACCAACCTGCACCACTGGGCGATCGTGAAGGACGCCCAGAAGCAGGGCGCCAAGGTTGTCGTGATCGACACCTACGCGTCGCGCACCGCCAAGGCCGCCGACTGGCACATCGCGCCGAAGCCCGGCACCGACGGCGCGCTCGCCATGGCGCTGATCAACTCGATCATCGAACAGGGCCTCGTCGACCAGGACTACGTCGACAACCACACGGTCGGCTTCGCGGAGCTGAAGGAGCGGGCCAGCACGCGCACGCCCGAATGGGCCGCGGCGATCACCGGCGTCTCCGCCGACGACATCCGGAAGCTCGCCCGCGAGATGGCGACCGAGCAGCCGGTGGGCATCCGCATCGGCGTGGCGCTGGAGCGGCACTACGGCGGCGGCCAGACCATCCGGGCGGTGACCTGCATCCCGGCGCTGACCGGCGCGTGGCGCCATGTCGGCGGCGGCATCACGCAGTTCGGCGTCTGGGAGCACCCGTACAAGTTCGACGTCATCTGCCGCCCGGACCTGATCCCGGAGGGCACCCGGGTTGTCTCGAACCTTCAGATCGGCCGGGCGCTCACCGGCGAGATGCAGCTCGACCCGCCGATCATGTCGATGATGTGCTGGAACTCGAACCCCGTGACGCAGGCGCCCGAGACCGACAAGATCGTCGAGGGGCTGATGCGCGAGGACCTGTTCATGGTCTCGGCCGAGCACTTCATCTCGGACACGGCCTCCTACGCCGACATCCTGCTGCCCGCCACCATGGGCGCCGAGATGGAGGACATGATCCTCTCCTGGGGGCACCTCTACCTGACCTACAACACCAAGTGCGCCGAGGCGCCGGGTGAGGCGATCCCCAACAACGAGATCTTCCGCCGGCTGGCCGCCCGGCTCGGCTTCGAGGAGGAGAACTTCAAGTGGAGCGACAGCGAGTGCCTTGAGCACTACGTCGACTGGTCATCGCCGGCCTGCGAGGGCATCGACCTCCAGTACATGCGCGAGCACGGCTTCGCGCGGCTGAAGGTGGGCACGCCGGACGACCGGGCGCCGCACCGGGAGGGGAACTTCCCGACACCGACCGGCAAGTGCATGCTGAAGGTGGAGGGTGCCACGAACTTCGTCGCCCCGCCGTTCCGGCAGATGTACGAGGGCTTCCAGCCTGGCGAGGCGCTCGACCCGCTGCCGGACTACCTCGGCCCGCGCGAGTCGCACACGAACGATCCCGAACTCGCCAAGCGCTACCCGCTCAACATCGTCTCGCCCAAGAGCCACTACTTCCTGAACTCCTGCTACGCCAACATGGAGGACAAGCAGAAGGGCCAGGGCGAGCAGTTCGTGATGATCAGCCAAGCCGACGCCGACGCGCGCGGCATCCGGGACGGCGACCGGGTGCAGGTCGCCAACGACCGCGGCGCCTTCAAGGGCGTGGCCCGCATCACCGACGACGTGAAGGCCGGGATCGTGGTGGCGACGCTGGGCTACTGGCGCCAGCTCAACGAGGGCACGGTGAACAGCATCTCGTCCGGCGCCTTCACCGATATGGGCCACGCGCCCTCGTTCTCCGACAACCTCGTCGAGGTCTCACGGGCGAACTGAACGGCTCCGCGCGCGGCGATCCGCTCCCGATCGCCGCGCCGGGTTCACACGGAGGGTCGAACCGTCATCCGGTTGCGGTTTCGCCACTCGTCCGGCGCGATCACCGGAAACGAAGCCGCCCGGGACGGATCCGTCCCGGGCGGCTCGATCGTCACTCAGGCCATCTTCGCTCAGGAACGGGGCGCCCGCTCCAGCCAGCCGATGCTGCGACCCTCGCCGCCGCCACCGCCGCTGCGCGGACGGGCATCGGCGCGCTGGGGCCGGGCGTCGCGGCTCGGGCGACCCTGATTCGGGCGCTCGCCCTGCGGGCGGGCGGGCCGGTCCGCGCGGGCGTCGCGGCCCTGCGGGGCGTGGCCGCGATTGTCACCGCGGTTGTCGCCGCGGCCGTCCTGGGGTCGGCCCTGCCGGGGCGCGCCCTGGCCGGGACCGCCGAAGCCGCGGCCGCCCTCGGGCCGGCCCTGCTGGGGACGGCCCTGCTGCTGCCGGGGCCGCTGGCCCTGGCGGCCGCCGCCGGGGCGCTGCTGCGGACGCTCGGGCCGGCGCTCCTCCTCGCGGGCGATCTCGGCGGCCTCCTGGCGGGACGGCGGGGTGAAGCCCTCGGGGAAGCCCGCCACCGGGACCTTCTGCCGGGTCACGCGCTCAATGTCGCGCAGGTAGGCCTTCTCCTCGTCGTTGCAGAACGAGATGGCGAGGCCGTCGGCGCCGGCGCGGGCCGTGCGGCCGATCCGGTGGACGTAGCTCTCCGGCACGTTCGGCAGGTCGAAATTGACCACGTGGCTCACGCCCTCGACGTCGATGCCGCGGGCCGCGATGTCGGTGGCGACCAGGACCCGGCAGGAGCCGTCCTTGAAGGCGGCCAGCGCCCGCTCGCGCTGGGGCTGGCTCTTGTTGCCGTGGATCGCGGCAGCCGCGATGCCGACTTTGTCGAGGCCGCGCACGACCCGGTCCGCCCCGTGCTTCGTCCGGGTGAAGACGAGCACGCGCTCGATCGCCGGATCGCGCAGGATGTGCCCCAGCAGCGCCTGCTTGGCGCCGGTATGGACGAAGATCACCTCCTGCTCGACCCGCTCGGCCGTGGTGGCGACCGGCGTCACCGCGACCTGGACCGGATCGGTGAGGTACTGGGACGCCAGGCCCGCGATGTTCTTGGGCATGGTGGCCGAGAAGAACAGGCTCTGGCGCTTCTGCGGCAGCATCTTCACGATGCGCTTGAGGGCGTGGATGAAGCCGAGATCGAGCATCTGGTCGGCCTCGTCGAGGACGAGGATCTCGACGCCCTCCAGGGTCAGCGAGCGGCGGTCGACGAGGTCGATCAGCCGGCCGGGGGTGGCGACGAGGACGTCGACGCCCGGCGCCAGCGCCCGCTCCTGGCGGCTGATGGTGACGCCGCCGAACACCACCGTCGTGGTGTAGGACAGGTGCCGGCCATAATCGGTGAACGACTCGGCGATCTGGTTGGCGAGCTCGCGGGTCGGCGAGAGCACCAGCACCCGACAGCCGCGGCGCGGCGCGCGGCGGTCCGAGAGCGAGAGGCGGTGCAGGATCGGCAGCGCGAAGGCCGCGGTCTTGCCGGTGCCGGTCTGGGCGATGCCGCAGAGGTCGCGGCCCGCCATGGCCGGCGGGATCGCCTGGGCCTGGATCGGGGTCGGCGCGACGTAGCCGGCCTCGCTGAGCGCCCGCAGCACGGGCTGGGCGAGGCCGAAATCGGTGAATTGGGTCAAGGATGTATCCGATGCAGCAGGGCCGACCGGGCGCCTCGCGTCGATCGCGAGCTGTGCCGTGTATGAGCCGGTCCGTTGGCAGGGGGCAGCCCGCGTGATGGGGCGGCCCGGGTGCATGCACGTTATGAAGAGGGGGGCCGGATCACGCCGGGTGGCGCCCGATCCGTCACGCAGCCCCCTCAAGCGGGCCGTGGCGGCCGCTGACGCTGCATCGCCGATATGCGTGTGTGCGGCTGCGAAGTCAATGCAGGGCCGGGTTGCGGTCCGCTCAGGCTGAGCGCCGCCGTCGCGCCGGTGAACAGCGGGCGCTCGTCCGACGGTGCTGTGCCCCGTGCACTCGGGATCGCCCGAAGACGCGGCTCGGCTGCCGATACGTGTCGATCCCGTCTTCCCGATGTGGTCGGGGCGGGCGTTTATCGTCGTTGTGACCGAGGATCGCCTCTGATCTGTCCGTTGAGATATAATTGTTTCGGAATTGACGGTATTGTTGGATCGTCCGAGCGTGAAAGTGTATCTAAAGATACGCAGCGATCGGTATCCAACGATCGCTGCGCGGCCGAACGGCGCGGCCGCGACTTCAGATATTGCCTATGCAGACAGTGTTTTCGACGGAGGGTCTCCACCCCCGGAGCGGCTTCAAGCTCTGGCGAGACCTTCTTGGGGAGCGGCTCGTGCCGATCGAGGTCGAGCGCCTCGACGACGGGCCGTTCCGGGGCAGGCTCGACGTCGCGGAGATCGGCGCGCTGTACCTCTCGCGCCTGACGCAGAGCGCCCTGCGATGCGAGACGACGCCCAGCGCGGCCCGGCGCCACGACAGGGCCGGGATGGTCGTGGTGCTGTTCAAGCTCGCGGGCCTGTCGACGAGCGTTCAGGACGGCCGGGAGGCCGTGCAGCGGCCGGGCGACATGGTCGTGCTCGACCATCGCCCCTCCGTGCTGACGACCCACAGGGACAGCCAGGCCCTGTTCCTGGAGCTGCCGCGGGAGCGCCTGGAAGGCGTGCTCGGCTCGACACGGCTCTACACCGGCCTGTCGGTCGGGGCGGACCTCGCCTCGGCCACGCTGGCGACCGGCTTCATCCACGACCTGATCCGGGTGCGGCACCAGCTCACGCCCGACGCCGCCGAGCGCATGTCGGCGATCGCGGTCGACCTGATCGTGGCGAGCCTCGCCGAGCGGCTCGCGCAGGATGTGCCTCGCCCCGTCCACGGCAGCGTCGTCGTTCAGCGCGCGAAGGCGCATGTCGAGGCCCATCTGGACGATCCGGGACTGGACCCGCCCCAGCTCGCGGCCGCCACGGGGGTCTCGCTGCGCCGGCTCCAGGAGCTGTTCCACGAGCGCGGCCAGCACATCTCCGACTGGATCTGGGAGCGCCGGCTGGCGGCGGCGGCCAAGCGGCTGTCCGACCCAGCCTGCCTGCACCTGTCGATCGGGATGCTCGCCTACGGCTGCGGGTTCACCAGCCAGGCGCACTTCTCCCGCCGGTTCAAGGACCGCCACGGCCTGACCCCGCGCGAGTACAGGGAGGCCGCCCTGCTGCGGGCTTCCGGTGCTCCGTCGGCTCCCTGATCGGGACGGTGGCCGGCCTCCGCCGATCCCGCGACGTCCCGGCGCGGAATGATGCGCGCGGTTCTCGCGCAACCCCTGGCCGGGCGCAGGCGCCTGCGCCCGGCGTGCGAACGGCACGCGCGTCGCGACCCGGCGCGTCGGCTCAGATAATGGTGTATCGTGATCGGCGGCGCACCGCCCTGTCATGCACCACATCCGGGTTGCCGCAGGTCCGGGCAACCGAAACAATGTGGTGCGGCCAAGAGGACTCGAACCTCCACCCCTCTCGGGACTAGCACCTCAAGCTAGCGCGTCTACCAATTCCGCCATGGCCGCATCGGACGCGAAGACCGGTCCGTTCGCTCGACCGTCGCGCGCCGCGGGAGAACCCGGGGCCGCTTTCGTGTCGCGCGGCGCAGCGGATAACAGATCGTCCCGCCGCCGACAAGCGCAGTCACGGGGAATCGTAGCCGCCGTCCAGGAAAGGCGCCGCGCCGTCGCCGATGCTGACGCCCGGTTCGACGATCGAGGCCGCCTTGCGGATCAGCTCGGTCACCTCCACGGAGATGCGGTCGCCCGTCACCACGATCTGCCCGCGCGCGATCGGGTGGTCGTTGGCCAGGATCTCGACCATGTCGCTGTCGCTGGCTTCGAGCTCGATCACGGCGCCGCGGCCCATCCGGAGGAGCATGTGCAGCGGCATGCGGGCCCGGCCCAGCACCACCGTCAGATCGACCTTCAGGGTCTCGAAGACCGCCACCGTCCGCCATCCCGTCTCGCAGCCGGAACCTTGCAACCGCCGGCCGCGGATGTTGAAGGCTTCGACCATCGACGCAGGATGGTGAACTCTTGGTAAACGCGCCCCGCCTCACGGTCAGCCCGCCCGCCTTCCCGAAGCGGCCCGGCACCGATCCGGTCGCCGGCCTGGTGGGCTGGCGCGTGAGCGACGCGGCAGTGGATTACGCCGCCGCCCTCGCCTGGATGGAGGCGCGCGCGGAGGCGATCGCCCGCGGCGCGGCGCCCGAATGCGTCTGGCTGCTGGAGCACCCGCCGCTCTACACGGCGGGCACGTCGGCCCGGCCGGAGGATCTCGTCGCGCCGGACCGGTTCCCGGTCCACGCGACGGGGCGGGGCGGGCAGTACACCTATCACGGTCCCGGCCAGCGGGTGGCCTACGTGATGCTCGACCTCGACCGGCGCAGCCGCGACCTGCGCGCCTACGTGGCGAGCCTGGAGGCGTGGCTGATCGAGACGCTGGCCGCCTTCAACGTCCGCGCCGAGCGCCGCGAGGACCGGGTCGGCGTCTGGGTGCGCCGGCCCGAGAAGGGGCCCGGCGTCGAAGACAAGATCGCGGCGATCGGCATCCGGGTCCGCCGCTGGGTCAGCTTCCACGGCATCAGCCTGAACGTGGAGCCCGACCTCGCGCATTTCGACGGCATCGTGCCGTGCGGCGTCCGGGAGCACGGCGTGACGAGCCTCGTCGATCTCGGCCTGCCGGTGAGCATGGCCGAAGTCGACATGCAGCTCCGCGCCGCCTTCGAGGCGATCTTCGGGGCGACCGCGATCGAGGTGGCGGAGTGAGCAGGGCCGCGCCATCGGGCGATGCCGCCGTCGTCGCGAGCGCAGCGACCCAGGGTGCGTGTCGTCCGGAGCCCGGACCGGATCGCTTCGCTTGCGAATACGCATAGCGTCCGAACGCTCCGGTCGGAGGCCGTCTCACCGGCGCCGATCAGAAATCGGCGTGCAGCCGCGAGGCGAAGAAGTGCGCCGGCCCGCGGTCGCGATTGTATCCGGGATTGTCGATGAATTGGTAGTCGAAGGTCAGCGTGACGAACTTCGTGAGGTTCAGGGCGTAGTAGGTCTCCAGCGCGCGCTCGGTACCGTATTTGAGGCGCCCGTCGCCGATCAGCAGCCCGAGATACCCGGCCGCGAAGGCGGCCCGGTGCGAGGGCGAGAGCCCGTTCATTGCGGCGCCGATGCCGACCGTGTCGTCGGGGCGGTCCCAGGCCTTGCCCTTCAGCGACAGGCCGCCGGAGAAGCTCCGGTCGATGTCGGTGAACGAGATGTTCTCGGTGCGCCCGTCGTTCAGGCTCGCCCGGGCGAACAGCCCGAGTTCGGGCGTCAGCGCCTGCTCCAGGTTGATGTAGCCGCCGGTCTTGCGCCGGGGGCGCCGCGTCGCCGCGACGGCGTCGTTGATGTCGTCGAACAGGCCGAGCTGGGTCAGGGTGACGACGTCGCGGTTGTTGGCCGAGACGCCCACATTCGAGAACAGCCCGATGCGGATCTTGCCGGGCTGCTCCAGCCACGGGAGCACGTGCCGCTCCTCGAACTCGACGTTCAGCCCCGCGCGCCGGAACACCCGCGGGTCGAGCACGTCGCTCGACGGCTCCTTGGGCACCTGCGTGTAGGCGGCGCGGATCGCGAATTCGGGGCGGTTGTACTCGGCGTAGACGCCCTGCGTGAAGCCCGGGAGATTGGCCGGGAAATCCCAGGCCGAGGCACCCCAGAGCGACCAGTTGAAGAAGTCCACGCGCGGGTCGTGCGCGTAGATGTTGCCGTCGAAGAAGTCGCCCAGCGCGAACTTGCCGGCGATCAGCGTGATCCGCTCGGCGTCGTAGCGGGTGGCCACTTGGTTCGGGCCGTCCGGTACCTCGACGGTCTCGCCGCCCAGCCCGAAGGTCTGCTTCACGTAGTAGCGGTTCGAGCGCAGCTTCGGGAACGGGGCGCCGGCCTTCTGCGCCTCGCCGTTGACGAAGCCGGCGACGCCCAGCGTCCGCGACAGGCCGAAGCCCTGGCTGAACTCGGGATTGTAGTAGACCTCGGTGCTATCGGTGAGCTTGAGGCCGAGGAAGATCGTGGCCGTCGTGGTCTGCCGGGCCTGATGGGGGATCAGGCTCTGCGCACCATCGTAGGGCGAGCGGAAGCCGGGAACGCCCTGCGCAATCAGCGTCGTCTGGCCGTGGAGCGAGAAGCGGCCGGTATCGCCGTTGTCGGGATCGTGCGGGGCGGTCTCGTCCCGGTCCGGGGAGACCTTCAGCCCGTCCGGAAACCACATCAGCCGCGCGAACAACTCGTTGGACGTGAAGCGCGCCCGGGTCGTGACCGGCCCGCCCGCGTCGCCGGGCACCGTGCCCAGCGGGAAGCGCCGGCTGCCTCCGAGATCGATGTAGCGGTAGTCGATGCCCAGCGCGAGGCTGTCGGTGATGGCGTACTGCACGCCCGCGCCGAGGGTGAAGCCGACGTAGCCGAGGTCCCGCCGCGCGGTGGTCTGGCCGCCCGTGTCGAGGTCCGGGTAATTCGCCAGGATGCGTGCGTTCGCCCCTGCGAGGCCGAAGGTGCCGTAGATCAGGTAGCGGTCGAAGCTGTAGCCGAGCCGGGCGCGCAAGGTGCCGTAGAGATCCGTCTTGGCGCGCACGATGTTGAAGGCCGGGTCCACGTCCGCGTAGCCGAAGCCCGCGATCGTCGAGGGGACGGGCCGCTTCAGATTCGCCGCGTCGAGACTCGCCTCGACGCCGTAGACCCACGGCCCGGCCTGCCAGTTCCAGCCGCCGAACAGGCCGCCGACCGCCGTCGTGGCGTTCTTGCCCTGGTCGCTGCGGCCGGTGGAATCGCCGCTCTTGAAGGCCGGGACCGGCCGGGCGCCGATCGTCGTCGGACCGAAATTGTAGGCGCCGTACGACCCGCCGGCACTGCCCTCGAGGCCGACATAGCCCCCCGACCAGTCGGTGTAGGACGGCGCCTCGGCGGGGCGCAGCGGGGAGATGTCGGCCGCCCGCGCGGCGGCGGGCGCGAGGAGAGGGACGGTTAGGACGAGCGCCGCGGTGCGAACTAGGGACACGGAACGGGATCTCATCCGACTCACAGAAAAGTATAGCATTTGCTAAAACGCGGCACGGGGCCGCGCAAGCCGGGTCGCGCGCTCGTGATCGCGGGCCATCGTGCGATCCATGGCCTTGCTGCCCCGCATCCTCGGTTCGTCGCATGGCACTGGCGTGACGATCCAGCCCGCGTTGGATTCGTCAAGATCCAGAGGGCATCGCACCGCGAATAGCTTCGTGAAAGTGCCCCGGGATCGACCTTTTTCGATGCAAAGACATGCGAATACCGTAATGTCGATGCGGCTGACCGGCAGATTAGAATTGTTATTATTTGACTGTCGTGCGATTCCGGTTTGAACTTCCCGCGGCCTGGATTATGTGCGGTCGCATGCACGCCTCGCACATCCTCCCGGTTCTCCGCGGCCTCGCCGCGGCCTCGCTCCTGGCGTTCGCCGGTGCCGCGGCCGCCAAGGAGGTGCCGATCGGTCCGCACGTGACGCGCAACGGCCTGGAGGTCGCGGCCATCTATCTGCAGCCGATCGAGATGGATCCGCCCGGCATGATGCGCGAGGCCGCCAAGTCGGACATCCACCTCGAGACCGATATCCGCGCCGCCAAGGACAACCGCAACGGCTTCGCGGAAGGGGACTGGGTGCCGGCGCTCGACGTCCGCTTCGAGGCGGTGAAGCTCGACGGCGACAAGCCCACCGACCAGACGGTGTCGGGCATGCTGATGCCGATGGTCGCCAACGACGGGCCGCATTACGGCGACAACGTCAAGCTGTTCGGCCCGGGTCGCTACCGTCTGAAGGTCACCGTCGCGCCGCCCGGCAAGGACAGCCATTTCGGCCGCCACGTCGACAAGGAGACGGGCGTCGGCCCGTGGTTCGAGCCCTTCGAGATCACCCAGGACTTCACCTTCGCCGGCGTCGGCAAGAAGGGCGCCTACTGAGAGTGCCGGAGCTGCCCGTGTCCCGCCTGCCGCGCTCCCTCGTCCGAGCCCTACCGCTGCTGCTGGTCGCCGCCGCGTCGGCCGCCGTGCCCGCGCGGGCGGACGACATGCCGGTCATCAAGGTGGAGATGCGCGACGGCGTGATCATCCCGACGGTGATCGAGGTTCCGGCCAACACCCGATTCAAGCTCGAGATCTCGAACACCGGCCAGACGCCGGTGGAGTTCGAGAGCACGGAACTGCGCCGCGAGAAGGCGCTGGCCGCTGGCTCGACCTCGGCGATCGTGTTCCGCACCCTCGATGCCGGCACCTACCAAGTGTTCGACGATTTCCACCCGGAAGCGAAGGCGACCCTGGTGGCCAAATGAGCGCGTCCACGACAGCGCCCGGCTCCCTGGCCCTCGCCGACGTCACACCGCGCCGCTCCGCGGTCGACGCGCGGCTCGCCCGGTTCGGCGACGCGCTGCGCCGGTACGGCTGGATCATCCGGTCCGTGCAGTGGCTGATCGTCGCCGTCTACGCGGTGCTGGTGATCGTGCCGGCCCTGCTGCCGCTGCCCGACAACGCCGCCCACATCTGGACCAACCTGACGCTCGCCGCGCAGTTCGCCTTCTGGGGGATCTGGTGGCCATTCGTGCTGGTCAGCATGGTGCTGGTCGGCCGAGCTTGGTGCGGCGTGCTCTGCCCGGAGGGGGCCCTCAGCGAGTTCGCGAGCCGGTGGAGCCGCGGCTACGCCGTGCCGCGCTGGATCACCTGGCAGGGCTGGCCGTTCGTGGCCTTCGCCGGAACCACCGTCTACGGGCAGATGACCAGCGTCTACGGCTACCCGAAGCCGGTCCTCGCGGTGCTCGGCGGCTCGACCCTGGCGGCGATCGTGGTCGGGCTGCTGTACGGGCGCAACAAGCGCGTCTGGTGCCGCTACCTCTGCCCGGTCAACGGCGTCTTCGCGGTGCTGTCGAAGCTCGCGCCGGTGAGCTTCCAGGTCGACCGCGCCGCCTGGGCGGACTCGCCCAAACCCGTCGGCGGCACCGAGTCCTTCAACTGCGCGCCCCTCGTGCCGGTCAAGACCATGCGCGGCGCGGGCGCCTGCCACATGTGCGGCCGCTGCAGCGGCCACCGCGGCGCCGTGCGCCTCGCCCTGCGCTCGCCCAACCACGAGATCGTCCACGTGGCCGGCGCGGAGCCCAGCCTCGACCAGACCATGCTGATCCTGTTCGGCATGCTGGCGTTGGCGGTGGGCGCCTTTCAGTGGTCCTCGAGCCCCTGGTTCGTCGATGCCAAGCAATGGGCGGCCACGTGGCTCATCGAGCGCGGGACGACGTGGCCCCTGGAGCACTCGGCGCCCTGGTTCGTGCTGACGAACTACCCCGACCGCAACGACGTCATGACGCTCCTCGACGGCGGGCTGCTGCTGGCCTACATCGGCGCCGCGACGCTCGTCCTCGGGCTCGCCCTATCGGGGATCGTGGCGCTCGCGACCCTGAGCCTCGGCGGCTGGTCGCTCCGGCGCTTCCACCACCTGACCCAGACGCTGATCCCGGTCGCGGGCTGCGGCGTGTTCCTGGGCCTGTCGGCGCTCACCGTGACGTTCCTGCGCGGCGACGGCATCGTGATCCCCTACGTGGCGGAGATCCGCGCGGGCCTGCTCGCCGGCGCCAGCCTGTGGAGCGTCTGGCTGGCCTGGCGGGTGGCGGGTCTCGCCGCCGGCGGCCTCCGCCGGGTGGCGGCCTCGGCCTGCATCGCCGGGGCGGCCGCCCTCTCGGTGGCCAACTGGGTGCTCCTGTTCTGGATCTGGTAGCGCGCGGTCCGCGCGCGCCGCGTCACACGACCTCACAAACCCTGGAGACCGCCATGATCGGCGCCTTCGTCATCGCCTTCCGCGAAGTCATCGAGGCGGGCCTCATCATCTCCATCGTGCTGGCCGCCACCCGCGGCATCCCGGGCCGGATGCGCTGGGTCCTGCTCGGCATCGCCGGCGGCCTCGCGGGCGCCGCCCTGGTGGCGCTGTTCGCCGAGAAGATCTCGGACGCGTTCGAGGGCAGCGGGCAGGACATCCTGAACGCCGCGGTCCTGATCGTCGCGGTGCTGCTGCTGATCTGGCACAACACCTGGATGAGCAAGCACGGCAAGGAGCTGGCGGGCGAACTGCGCGCCGCCGGCGCGGCGGTGCGCTCGGGCGAGCGGGAGGCGGCGGCCCTGTCGATCGTGATCGGCGCCGCGATCCTGCGCGAGGGGGCCGAGCTGGTCCTGTTCCTCTACGGCCTCGTGGCCTCGGGCACCTCGGGCGCCGACATCCAGTTCGGTGCGGTCGCCGGCATCGGCGCCGGAGCGCTCCTCTCGGCGGTGACCTATCTCGGGCTCGCCTCCATTCCGAGCCGCTACGTCTTCTCGGTGACCAGCGTCCTGATCATCTTCCTCGCGGCCGGCCTCGCCGCGCAGGCGGCGCAGTTCCTGGCGAATGCCGGGGTGGTCGAGGTTCTCGGATACACCCTCTGGAACAGCTCCGGCGTGATCGCCGAGAATTCCTGGCCGGGCCGCGTCCTGCACGCCCTGGTCGGCTACACCGACCGGCCGACCGCCCTCCAGGGGCTGGTCTACGTCGCCACCATCGCGGTGATGGTCGGCCTGATGCAGTGGAGCGCCGCCGACAAGCGCCGCGCGGTGCGGCCGGCCTAGCCGCGACGGGCCTGCGGGCGGCGGACATTGACCTCGCCCGCCTCCGCGGCGTCCGATCGCCGCGCGCTACGGCGCGCCCGTCGCCACCGCCCGGGCCGGGTCGGCGCCCCATTCCGACCAGGAGCCGTCGTAGAGCCCCCGCGCCGGGCGGCCCATGGTCTCCAGCGCCAGCGCGATGATCGCAGCGGTCACGCCGGAGCCGCAGGTGGTCACGATCGGCCGGTCCGGATCGACGCCGTTCTCGGCGAAGACCGCCTTCAGCTCCTCGGGGCTCTTCATCCGGCCGTCGCGCTGGAGGGCCGCGTAGTGCAGGTTGCGCGCGCCGGGCATGTGCCCCGGCCGGACGCCGGGGCGGGGCTCCGGCTCCTCGCCGCGGAACCGCGTCCCCGAGCGGGCATCGACGACCTGCGCCGAGCCGCTGTCCAGGGCGCGGGCGACGTCGTCCGCGTCCGCCACGGCGCCGTGGTCGAAGCGGGCGGTGAAGTGCCGCCGCTCGGGCTGGCGCGGGTCGCCCTCCTCGGTCGGGTAGCCCGCCGCCACCCAGGCCGGCAGGCCGCCGTCCAGCACCAGCGCGTCGCGCACGCCGAAGGCCTTGAGCATCCACCAGACCCGCGGGGCGGAGAACAGCCCCTGCCCGTCGTAGACGACGATCTGCATGCCGTCGCCGACGCCGAGCGCGCGCATCCGCGCCGCGAACACCTCGGGCCGTGGCAGCATGTGCGGCAGGTTCGACTCGGTGTCGCTCATGGCGTCGAGATCGAAGCGGCGGGCGCCGGGTATGTGGGCGGTGCGGAACTCGGCCTCGGGATCGCGGCCCGCTGCGGGCAGGTACCAGGAGGCGTCGAGCACGACGATGTCGGGGGCCGCGAGGCGGTCGTGCAGCCATTCGGGTGACACGAGGGGCGCTTGGGCCATGGTCGGCGGATCCGGCTCTGTTCGCGTTGCGGGCTGACAGAACCACAGGTCGCCCGGCGTTGCACGCCCGGGCCATCGCGGGACGGCGGCGTTCGGGCGGATTCGTCAGCCGCGCCAATGCCAATTGAGCGCGCGCCGGATCGGATGAGCTACGCATCCCGCACCGTGGTCCGATGCATCCAGCGCAGGCTGGTCTTGTTTTAAAGAGCCGTAACCCCAGTTACGACACCATGATGACGCCAATCGCGTCGGCCGTCCGGCCGGCATCGTGTTGGCCGCCCCGGACGTTCCGCTCGCGGACGCGATACGGGGACGTCGCCTGAACGAGATGCGTTCAAACCTTCCCTGTCTGCCCGGGCGCCCGACCCACCGTGCAGGATGCTTATTGAGCCGATCGACACCATGAATCAACTCGTCCGCATGTCCCAGATCGGCGACGCCGAGACCGTCGAGGAGCCGTCGGCCGACCTGCGCGTGCCCTTCGCGCAGTCCGGCGCCTTCGTGTGCAAGTACATCATCGGCGAGCCGAACGACCGCGCCGTCTGCTGCGGCGCCCCCGTGTCCGACGGCAAGAGCTGGTGCGCCTACCACCGCCGCATCGTGTTCGAGCCGACCCGCCCCGGCCGCATCCGCTGAGCCTCTCCTTGCGCCATCCCGGCCGTCACTGCGTCCGCATGATCTGGATGACCGCCGGGGTGATGATGACGACGAACAGCACGGGCAGGAAGAACAGGATCATCGGTACGGTGAGCTTCGGCGGCAGACCGGCCGCCTTCTTCTCGGCCTCGTTCATGCGCATGTCGCGGCTTTCCTGGCTCAGCACCCGCAGCGCCTGACCGACCGGCGTGCCGTAGCGCTCGGCCTGGATCAGCGCCGTCGCCACGGACTTCACCGGCTCGAGGCCGGTGCGCATCACGAGGTTCTCGTAGGCCTGACGCCGGTCGGGCAGGAACGACATCTCGGCGGTCATCAGCGCGAGCTCCTCGGCCAGCACGACGGAGGACGTGGCGATCTCGGTGCTCACCTTCCGGAACGCGTTCTCGATCGCCATGCCGGATTCGACGCAGATCAGCGTGAGGTCGAGGGCGTCCGGCCACGCCTTGCGGATCTCGGTCTGGCGCTTCTTGGCGGTGTTCACCAGGAACAGCTCGGGCGCCTTGATGCCCATGTAGGCCGCGCCGATCACCAGCCCGAACCGCATGAGGTACGAGGCGTCGAGCACCTCCAGCACGAACAGGTAGAACAGGGCCGCGATCACCGCCGCGACCGGCACGACGAGGCGGAAGAACAGGAAAGCGGTCTCCGCCCCCTGGCCGCGGTATCCTGCCTGCATCAGCTTGCGCTTGGCCGTGTCCGTGCCGAGCCAGCGGCGCAGCTGGTACTTCTCGACGACCGACTTCATGTAGGCCTTCGGCTCCGTGCGCAGCGTCGCCCGGCTTCCGGTCCGCTCCGCGGTCAGCCGCTCGCGCCGCCGGATCTGCTCGCGCTCGTCGCTGACGAGCTTCATCCGCTTGCCGAGGCGGTCGGTCTCCAGGAAGGGCTGCGCCACCGCGTAGGCGGTCGCGGCCGCCGCGACGGCGGTCAGCAGCGTGCCCATGAAGCGGGGATCGAACAGCTTCTCGGCGATGGCATCGATCATCGGGCGGGATCCGGCAGACGGCGCACCGCGCCTAGAACTCGAAGGCGATCATCTTCTTGATGGTGAAGATGCCGATGGACATCCAGATCGCCGCGCCGACCAGGGCGATCTTGCCCGTGTCGGTTGTCCAGAGCAGCGAGATGTAGTCGGGGCTGGTGAGCGCGGTGATGCCCGCCACAGCGAAGGGCAGGCAGGCGATGATCGAGGCCGAGGCCTTGGCCTCCATGCTCATCGCCTGGACCTTGCCGCGCATCTTGGCGCGGTCGCGCAGCACCGTGGAGAGGTTGTTCAGCGCCTCGGAGAGGTTACCGCCCGACTGCTGCTGAATGTTGATCACGATGGCGAAGAAGTTCACCTCGGCGGTGGGCACGCGCTCGAACAGCCGCGTGCAGGCCTCGCCGAGGGACAGGCCCATCGCCTGCGTCTCCACCACGGTCCGGAACTCGCTGCGCACCGGCTCCTCGGCCTCGCGCGAGACCATGCGGAAGCAGTCGCCCACCGGGATGCCGGTGCGGATGCCGCGGACCACCACGTCGACGGCGTTGGGCAGCTCCTTGTTGAACTTCGCGATGCGCTTGAGCCGCAGGTGGCGCAGCAGGTAGGCCGGCAGGCCGAAGCCGCCCGCGAAGGCGGCGCCGAGCGCCGCCAGGGCGTTGTCGGTGATGACGAAGAGCAGGAGCCCGAAGACGACCCCGCTCAGGGCCGAGACCCCGTAGAAGGTTTGCTTCGTCCAGCCGAGGCCGGCGCGGGCGAGCTTCAATTCCACGCTGGCCTTCGAGGCGCCCTTGGCCTTCGCCTCGATCTCGCTCAGCGTCTTGGCGACCTGCTCGCGCCGGTTGACGGCGACGCCCCGGGTCGCCGCCCCCGAGGCGGAGACGCTGATCGTCTTCAGGCGCTTGGTGGCCCGGCGCTCGCCGCCGAGCAGGGGCAGGACCGCCACGTAGGCGATGGCGGCCACCGCGATGCCGGCGAGGCCGGCGGCGATCGGCAGGTTGGAGGCGTCCGCCATCGGCTCAGTTCCGGTCGACGACCTCGGCGGCGTCGAGCGCCTCACCGAGCCGCTGTTCGAGGCCGTAGTAGCGGGCGCGCTCCCAGAATTTCGGCCGGCCGACGCCGGTGGAGCGGTGACGCCCGATCAGCTTGCCGTTCGCGTCCTCGCCGACGATGTCGTAGAGGAACACGTCCTGGGTGGTGATGACGTCGCCCTCCATGCCGAGCACCTCGGTGATGTGGGTGATGCGCCGGGAGCCGTCGCGCAGACGCATCGCCTGGATCACGACGTCGATCGAGCCGCAGATCATCTCGCGCAGGGTCCGCGACGGCAGGGTGAAGCCGCCCATCGAGATCATCGATTCGATACGCGACAGGCACTCGCGCGGGCTGTTGGCGTGGAGCGTGCCCATCGAGCCGTCGTGGCCGGTGTTCATCGCTTGGAGCAGATCGAAGGCCTCCGGTCCGCGCACCTCGCCGACGATAATCCGCTCCGGGCGCATGCGCAGGCAGTTCTTCACGAGGTCGCGCATGGTGACCTGGCCCTGGCCCTCCATGTTGGGCGGCCGCGTCTCCAGGCGCACGACGTGCGGCTGCTGGAGCTGCAGCTCGGCCGCGTCCTCGCAGGTGATGACCCGCTCGTCGTGCTCGATGAAGGCGGTGAGGCAGTTGAGCAGCGTGGTCTTGCCCGAGCCCGTGCCGCCCGAGATGACCACGTTGCAGCGCGACTGGCCGATGATCTTGAGGACCTCAGCGCCCTCGGGCGAGATCGCCCCGAAGCGCACGAGCTGCTCCAGGGTGAGCTTGTCCTTCTTGAACTTGCGGATCGTGAGCGCCGGGCCGTCGATGGCGAGCGGCGGCGCGATGACGTTGACGCGGGACCCGTCCGGCAGGCGCGCGTCGCAGATCGGCGAGGCGTCGTCTACGCGCCGGCCGACCTGGCTGACGATGCGCTGGCAGATGTTCATCAGCTGCTGGTTGTCGCGGAACCGCACGCTGGTCAGCTGGATCTTGCCGTTGACCTCGATGAAGGTCCGGTGGGCGCCGTTGACCATGATGTCGGCGATGTCGTCGCGGGCGAGCAGCGGCTCCAGCGGGCCGTAGCCCAGCACGTCGTTGCAGATGTCGTCGAGCAGTTCCTCCTGCTCGGAGATCGACAGGACGATGTTCTTGAGCCCGATGATCTCCGTGACGATGTCGCGGATCTCCTCGCGCGCGGTCTCGGCGTCGAGGCGCGAGAGCTGCGTTAGGTCGATCGCCTCGATCAGGGCGCCGAAGATCAGGCTCTTGGTGCGGTAGTAATCCTCCGAGCGCGCGGTCTCGACGACGACCGGGGCCGCCGGCGCCGGGCGCTGGGCCGGCGCGGGCGCCGGCGCGTCGCGCAGCACCGGCGTGGCCGGGGCCGGGGTCCGCATCTGCGGCATCGGCGGGGGCGGCGCCGACGCGCCGCCGGACTGTCGCCTACCGAACATGGGTCAGAGCCCCGACGCTGACCCGCGGCACCGGCCGGGTGAGGGATCGCGTCCGCATCAGGATGCCTTGCGGCCGGAAAGCTTGGCGAGCAGCGGCTCCAGCAGGCTCGGACGGCCCCGCCGGCTCTCGGGACGTCCGAGGGTCATGGCCGCCAGGTCGTTGAACAGCTCCGCCACCTTCGAGCCCGCCTGGATCTCGGCGATCATCTGGCCGTTGTTGGCGGCCGTGCCGAACAGGGTCGGCTCGAACGGGATCGTCAGGGCCACCGGCGCCTCCAGGGCCTTGGCGAACTCGGCGGTGCCGATCTCGGGGCGCTTGGGCACGCCGACGCCGTTCAGCACGATGCGGGGCGGCTGGTCGTTCGGGCGACCGTGCTTCAGCGCGCCGAGGAGGTTCTTGGCGTTGCGCAGGCAGGCGAGGTCGGGCCCGGTCACGATCAGGATCTCGTCGGCCGCCGTCAGGACGCGCTTCGTCCACGCGTTCCACTGGTGGGGGATGTCGAGGACCACGCACGGGACGCTCGCCCGCATGTGCTCGATCAGGGTGTCGAAGGCCGGCTCGGACAGGTCGATGGTCCGGTCGAGGCTCGCCGGGGCCGAGAGCAGGCTCAGGTTGTCGCTGCACTTGGACAGCAGCCGCTCGACCAGGGCGGAGTCCAGCCGCTCGGGGGCGAACACCGCCTCGGCGATGCCCTGGGGCGGGTCCTGGTTGAAGTTGAGCGAGGCGGTGCCGAAGGCGATGTCGAGATCGGCGATCACCGTCTGGACGCCCTGGCCCCGGGCCACCGACCACGCGAAATTATGCGCCACGGTCGAGGCGCCGATGCCGCCCTTGACGCCGTAGACCGCCACGGTCCGGCCCACCGGCTTGACGCCCGGGGCCGTGAACAGGTCGGAGATCGCCGCGATGAGCGTCAGGGGCTCGACCGGCGCCATCAGGTAATCGGACACCCCGCGCTGGATCAGCTGGCGGTAAAGCATCACGTCGTTGACGTGACCGATCACCAGGACGCGGGTCCCCTCGTCGCAGACCTCGGCCAGGGCGTCGAGGCACTCGATCGGCCGCGAGCGCGCGCCCTGGATCTCGAGGACGATGACGTTGGGCGTCGGCGCGTGCCGGTACGCCTCGATCGCCGCGGCCCCGCCGCCCATCCGGACCTTGACCTGCGCCTTCTGCATGCGCCGGTCGAGGGCCGCGCCCTCGATCATCGCCGCGGTCTCGCCGGTCTCGCAGAAGGCCTGGATGGTGATCCGGGGCACCGGGGCGATCGTGCGCTCGGTTGTCTCGGACAGCTCTGCCATGACGGCGCTTTCGGGTTCGCGTGCGGGGTGCGGCGTTGCGATCGGCGGCGGGGCTGCCCATCCCCGGCGCCGGCTGTCTCAGTTCGTGACCTGGGCCTTCACGGCGGTCTGACCATCTTGCCGCCATGTGGTTGACGGATCCTTGCCGTCCCGCAACTGGCCAATGTCCCGGACCCGCTTGACCGTGTCGATGCGGCCCTCGGGCCGGCCGCGCACGAGGTCGACCGGGTCGGCGACCTGCGCGGCGACGTTGGACTGCATGGCGCAGCCCAGGTTCCAGCTCGGCCGGTTGTTGTAGTCGGTCGTGAAATTGCCGGCCCCGAGGTCCTGAGGCCAGAGGCCGCAGGCGTCGGCCACCTTGGCCTGCATGCGCTGGAAGCTCAGCCGGATCGGCGCGGCGAGGGTCGGCGCCGCCACCGCGTAGCCGCTGACCGCGATCTCGCGGGCGTTGACGCCGTTCTGCGTGCCGAGCCGGCCGAGAACCGAGGCCGTCCGCTGCACGGCGGCGACTTGGTCGGGCGGGACGCCCTGGGGTACCTGCATCAGAAGGGTTCCGCGGCCGTAGCGCCGGTACTCCAGCATGAAGGCGTCGACATCGGTCGCCTGGCGCGGGTCCAGATGGCCCATGCCGGTCGGGAACACGTCGAGGCTGCGGGGCCCGTCGGTCAGCACGATCGGGTGGCGCGCGCGGTAATCTGTGACGTCGATGCCGCCGGTCGTGACGGGATCGGTCTTGCAGGCCGCCGCGAGGGCGGAGAGCGCGCAGGCGGCGAGCACGCTCGCGGCGCGGCGCGGCAGTGCGGGCGGGTGACGTCCGGTCGTGGGTCCGGTCATGGGTCCGATCCTGGGAGGCGCGGCGGGGCGCTACTCGACGATGAAGCCGACGCGGCCGCGGTAGGTGCGGCCGAGCGGCGCCGCGGCGGCCGCGCCGGGCGGGGCGACCTTGCCGTAGATGCGGTTGATCTGGCCGAGCAGCACGGCTTGGCCGTCGCTGGAGTCGACGAAGTTGTCGTCGGGCCGGCTGACCTGCTTCGCCTCCATCGGCCGGGCGATGTAGGGCGTGCACATGATCATCAGCTCGGTCTCCTGGCGCTGGTAGTCGCGGGAGCGGAACAGCGCGCCGAGGATCGGGAGGTTGATCAGGCCGGGCAGGCCGGCGATCGCCTGCTTGTTGAACTGCTGGATCAGGCCGGCGGTCATCATCACACCGCCGGAGGGCAGCTCGACGGTGGTCTCGGAGCGGCGCACCCGGGTGCCCGGCACTGCGACCGAGGTGTTGCCGATCACATAGTTGAAGCTCTGCTGCGTATCGATCTCGGTCACGTCCGTGGCGACGCGGATCGAGATCCGGTTGTCGGCCAACACCGTCGGTGTGAACGACAGGGCGACGCCGTAGGGCTTGTATGTGATGCCGGGCGAGCAGACGCCGCCGACGGCGCAGGTTGCCGAGGCCGGCACCGCGAACTCGCCGCCGGCCAGGAACTTGGCGGCCTCGCCCGAGATGGCGGTCAGCGTTGGCTCCGCCAGGATGCGCGAGACGCCGGCTTGCTCGAACGCCTTCAGGGTCGCCTGGAGCGAGAAGCCGCCCCCCTGCACGGAGGCCTGGACCAGATTCCCGGTCGGCGTGTTCGTGTTGATCGGGAAGGGCAGGTTGTTGGTGATAACATTCGGGATGTACGCCGGGACCTGCGTGGCCGCCGCGGTGCCGCCGTTCACGAGCGTCTGCCCCAGGTTTCCGACCGGGTTCAGAGCCGACCAGTTGCCGGCCATGTTGATCCCGAACTGCTTCAGGACGTTGCGGGACACCTCCACCACGGTGACGCGGAGCATCACCTGGTCCTTGTTGCGGATCGTGAGGTTGTTGATCACCGCGCCCCGCGAGCCGGCGGCGACGCCGCCGCTGGCCGCGCCCGCCGCTCCCGCGGCCCCGGCGCCGCCCAGGCCCACGAAGGCGTTGGCGATGTCGATCGCCTGCTGCGCGTCCGCCGAGGAGTTGACCGCCCCCGACAGGAGCACCGAGGCGCCCGACGAGCGCACGTCGAAGCGTCCGCCCGGGATGCTCTGGTTGAGCAGCTCGCGCAGGGTCCCGAGGTTCAGGTCCCGCGCCACCGTCACGTCGAGGGCGGCGATCTGGCGGCCCTCGGCATCCATGATGAAGATCGAGGTCGCGCCGTCCGCCATGCCGATCACGAAGACCTTACGGGTCGAGCGGACCACGGCGTTGGCCACCGCGGGGTTGGCCACGAACACCTCCTTGGCGTCCCGCGGCAGGTCGACGATGACGGAGCGGCCCGCGGTCAGCTCGACCCGCCGGGTCGAGCTCGCTTCCGCGGCTCCGACCGTCAGGATCGGCGCCGGGCCGAAGGTCTGGCGGTCCTGGGAAGAGGCCGGCCCGGTCAGGGCGACGAGCAGCGCGAGGGCGCCGGCCGAGCAACGGCGCGGGCCGCGGTCGGGGCGCCGCGTTGGGCGCGTGAGGGGCAGCGAAGCGGTCATGGCGGTCACGGCGTCTGCTGCCGCGCGACGCCGAAGCGCACCACGGTCAGGGCGGGTTCGGGCATCTGCGCGGCGGACGCGTCGGCCAGCGGCACGGCTTCCGGCGGCAGCCCGGCATCGGCGAGGCTGCGCAGGGAGAGGGTCAGGGCGCCGACCTTCTGGGCGAGCGCCAGGGTCTCGGCCTGCGCGGGCGTCACGGCCAGCGTCGCGGTCTCGCCGGTGACGACGTTGGTGCCGTTCTTCTCCTGGACCAGCTGACCGATCGCCAGGACGCGGATGTCGGTGAGGATCGTCTGGGAGAGCTGCACGTCGCTGTTGTTGGCCCGCGAATTGGACTCGTCGCGGAAGGTGCGGATCACGTCGACGCGGTCGTTCGGCAGGATGAAGCCGCCGGCCGAGTTGGTTCCGCGGCTGTCGGTGACGATGGCGACTGCGCGCATGCCGGGCGGCAGGATCGCCGCCATGAACCCGCTCTCCGGACGCACCAGCTTCTGCGCGCGGATCGGCTCGCCCGTCAGGAAGCCCGAGCGCACGGACGCACCGACGGTCTCCTCGAGGGCCTTGGGGTTGATCTTGCGGGTCATGTAGCCGTTGGCCACGGCGCCGTCCGGCCAGGGCTGCCAGCGCAGGTCCGCGGCCCGGAGCACCTGGCCCATGGGCATGTCGATGGCGGCCACGAGCACGTCGGTCGTCGGCTGCGGCGGCGCCTCGGCCGTCGGCGGCGGTGGCGGTGGTGGCGGATCGCCGCCGCTCATCAGGAAGGCCGCCCCGGTGCCCGCCGCGAGGGCGATTCCGAGGACGGCGAAACGGGCTGGGTTCATCGCATCGCCACGCGCCGGAGACGGCCGGATTGCCGTCCATGACGGGAACCTGCGCGGGGATTCGTGTAATTATGGTTAAGGTATTATAACCTCTGCCGTTGTCGCCGGTCCGGAAACGGGTCGATCGGAACCGCGTCACAATCCGCGGAATCCTTCAGCTCCCGCCCGACCTCGGCCGTGGCGCGGCGCCGGGTCGTCCCCTATCGTGCCGCCGGAACCGCCTCAGAAGCGGGCACTCGGGCGAACCGGGGGGAGACATGATCAGAACAATCGGCGGCGCGGTGATGGCGGCCGCTCTCGCGGGGACCGCGCTCGGCTCCGCTCCGGCGGCCGCGCAGGGAAGCTTCTCGGACAACGCGATACGGATCGGCGTCCTCAACGACCAGTCTGGCCTCTACGCCGAGTACGGCGGCCAGGGCTCGGTCGAGGCCGCCCGGATGGCGGTGGAGGACATGGGCGGCAAGATCGGCAGCGTGCCGATCGAGATCCTCACGGCCGACCACCAGAACAAGCCCGACATCGCCTCGGCGATCGCCCGGCAATGGTACGACCGCGACAATGTCGACGCGATCATGGAGCTGACCACCTCCTCGGTGGCGCTGGCGGTCCAGGGCCTGTCCAAGGAGAAGAAGAAGATCACCATCACCACCGGGGCCGCGACCAGCGACCTCACCGGCAAGGCGTGCTCGCCCTACGGCTACCATTGGGCGTTCGACACGCGGGCGCTGGCGGTGGGCACCGGCGGCGCGCTGACCCGGGCGGGCGGCAACACGTGGTTCTTCCTCACCGCCGACTACGCCTTCGGCTCGGCGCTGGAGGCCGACACCAGCAAGGTCGTGCTCGCCAACGGCGGCAAGGTGCTGGGCAGCGTCCGTCACCCGCTCTCGAACCAGGACTTCTCGTCGTTCCTGCTCCAGGCGCAGGGCTCGAAGGCCAAGGTAATCGGGCTCGCCAATGCCGGCCTCGACACCTCGAACGCGATCAAGCAGGCCGCCGAGTACGGCATCGTCGAGGGCGGCCAGAAGCTCGCGGCGCTGCTGTTCACACTCTCGGAGGTGCACGGGCTCGGCCTCAAGGTCGCCCAGGGCCTGACGCTCACCGAGGGCTGGTACTGGGACGCCAACGACGAGACCCGCGCCTTCGGCCAGCGCTACATGAAGCGCACCGGCCGGATGCCCAACATGATCCAGGCCGGCACCTACTCGGCGGTCCTGTCCTACCTGAAGGCCGTCAAGGCGGCCGGCACCGACGAGACCGACGCGGTGAACGCCAAGCTCAAGGAGCTGCCGGTGGACGACGTCTTCGCCCATGGCGGGATCGTGCAGCCGAACGGCCGCATGGTCCACGACATGTACCTGTTCGAGGTCAAGAAGCCGGCCGAGTCGAAGGGTCCGTGGGACCTCTACAAGCTGATCTCGACGATCCCCGGCAAGGAGGCCTTCGCCTCTCCGGCCGAGAGCGGCTGCCCGCTGACGGCGGCGAAGTAGGTCTCACCCCGTCATCGCGAGCGCAGCGCAGCGACCCGGGGCGGCGCGTCCCTGGATTGCTTCGCTCCGCTCGCACAGACGGCGGCGGGTCGAATGTCCCGTCTCAGGATGTGCTCTACTCCGAGAGGGTATCACCCCGCCCAGACGCGCCGGTACAGGGCCACGATCTCGTCGGCGCTGGGCTCCACCGGGTTGTTGGCGGGAGAGCCGGAAGCCAGCGCCTGGGCCGCCATGGTGGGGAGCAGCGCCTCCCAGCGGGCCGGGTCGATGCCGTATTCCCGCGGTCCCGGCACGTCGAGGTCGTCGTTCAGCGCCTCGAGCTCGGTCACCAGCGCGGACACCGCCGAGCGGTCGTCGGTGTCCGGGCCGGCGATCTTCATGGCGCGGGCGCAGGCGGCGTAGCGGTCGATGGCGGCCGGGGCCGAGAAGGCCGTCACCGCCGGCAGCAGCATCGCGTTCGAGAGCCCGTGCGCCACGTGGAAATGCGCGCCGATCGGCCGGCTCATGCCGTGGACGAGCGCCACGGAGGCGTTCGAGAACGCGATGCCCGCCTGGGTGGCGCCGAGCATCATCGCCTCGCGCGCCGCCCGGTCGCCCGGATCGGTCCAGACCCGGCGCAGGTTCGGGGCGATCAACCGCATTGCCTGCAGCGCCAGCCCGTCCGAGAACAGGTTCGACTTGCGCGAGACGTAGGCCTCGATCGCGTGGGTCAGGGCGTCGATGCCGGTATCGGCGGTGAGCCGCTTCGGCTTGGTGAGCGTCAGCTCGTAATCGACCAGGGCCGCCACCGGCAGGTAGGCGAGGCCGATGCAGAGCATCTTCTCGTCCGAGGCCTCGTCGGTCACGATGGTGAAGCGGGTCGCCTCCGAGCCGGTGCCGGCGGTGGTCGGGATCGCCACGATCGGCAGGCCGGGCTCGTCCTGCTGGCGCGGCGCCTTGTAGTCGCGCATGTGGCCGCCGTGGCGGGCGAGCACCGCCACCGCCTTGGCGGTGTCCATCGGGCTGCCGCCGCCGAAGCCGACCACGCAGTCGAAATCGCCCGCCTGGAGGGCCGCCAGCGCCGCCTCCACGGACGCCACGGTCGGGTCCGGCACGGTCTCGGAGAAGATTGTGGCCTTCGCGCCCGCCTTGGTGAGGCGCTCGAGCAGCGTGTCGGTGCGGCCGCTGCCGGCGAGGTAGGGATCGGTGACCACGAAGGGCCGCGACAGGCCGAGCTGGCCGAGCACCTCCGGCAGGAGCCGCGAGGCGCCGGCGCCGACGCGCATCAGCCGGGGCAGGGCGATCGAGGCGACCATACTCTTTCTTCTCCCACCCGGCGCCTCTGCTGGTGCGCCGGAACGACGATCTTAGGACCTGCGCCCGCCGGGCGAAACTGCCGGCGCTTACACTGCCGGCCCGGCGAAGAGCGCGGCGGCGGCCTCCACCTCGCCCGCGATGAAGCCCGCCACGGCGCGGATATGGGCGGCCTTCCGGTGATCCTCGTGGATGTGCATGTGGAACGAGCGGGTCAGCGACACTGCCCCGGGCAGCACCGGCACGAGCCCCGGATGGGCCGCCGCGATGAAGGCCGGCAGCACGCAGAGGCCGGCGCCGCCGAGCGTCGCGTGGACCTGGGCCAGGAGGTTCGTGGAGCGCAGACGCGCCGAGACCGGCGGGCCCAGGGCGCCGAGATAGTTCAGCTCGCGCGTGAACAGCATGTCCTCGATGTAGCCGACGAAGGGATGCCCCGAGAGATCTCCGACCTCCGCGATCGGCCCGGTCCCGGCGAGGTAGGATTCGGCCGCGTAGACGAGCAGCCGGTAATCGGTCAGCCGGCGCGCCACCACCCGCGCCTGCTGCGGGCCGGACAGGCTGATGACGATGTCGGCCTCGCGCTTCGACAGGCTGAAGATCCGGGCGGTCGCCATGATCTCGACCTCCAGCCCCGGATGGCGCGCGGTGAGCCGGTGCATCCGGGGGGCCAGGAACACGCTGCCGAACCCGTCCGGCGCGCCGATCCGCACCGTGCCGGAGACCGCCTGGGCGGCCTCCGTGGCGGCGCTCGCCGACAGGAACGCGCTCTCCATGGCCTCGGCGACGCCGAGCAGGTTCGCGCCGTCCTCGGTGAGGGCGTAGCCGAGGTTGCTGCGGTGGAACAGTCGGGCGCCGAGCCCTTCCTCCAGGGCGCGGATCCGGCGCCCGACGGTGGTGTGCTCGGTGCCGGTACGGGTCCCGGCGGCGCTCAGCGTTCCGGTCCGCGCCACGGCGAGGAAGAAGCGGAGGTCGTCCCAGTTGGGCCCCGTCCTGGCCATGATCGCACCCTCGCTGTGCATCGATGCACGACGGCTGTAAGCGCATCCGGCTTTATCGCTCAAGCGATCCTGATAGGGTGCGCCAAAATCGAACGCCACATCACAGGGAGGCGCGCATGCGCACGATCGGGCATTACATCGGCGGCCGGAACGTCGGCGGCGAGAGCGGGCGGTTCGCCGACGTGTTCCACCCCTCGACCGGCGAGGTGCAGGCCAAGGTCGCGCTCGCCAGCAAGGCCGAGATGCGCGCCGCGGTCGAGAACGCCGCAGCGGCCCAGCCGGCCTGGGCGGCGACCAATCCGCAGAAGCGCGCCCGCGTGATGATGCGCTTCCTCGAGCTCATCCGCGGCGAGAACGATTCGCTGGCCGAGCTGCTGGCCTCCGAGCACGGCAAGACCGTGCCGGACGCCAAGGGCGACATCCAGCGCGGCGTCGAGGTCGTGGAGTTCGCCTGCGGCATCCCGCACCTGCTCAAGGGCGAGTACACGGAAGGGGCGGGGCCCGGGATCGACGTCTACTCCCTGCGCCAGCCGCTGGGTGTCGTCGCCGGCATCACGCCGTTCAACTTCCCGGCCATGATCCCGCTGTGGAAATGCGCCCCAGCCATCGCCTGCGGCAACGCCTTCATCCTGAAGCCGTCCGAGCGCGACCCGAGCGTGCCGATCCGTATCGCCGAGATCTTCCTGGAGGCGGGCCTGCCGCCGGGCATCCTCAACGTCGTCAACGGCGACAAGGAGGCGGTCGACGCGATCCTCGACGACGAGGACATCAAGGCGGTGGGCTTCGTCGGCTCCTCGCACATCGCCGAGTACATCTACGTGCGCGCCGCCGAGACGGGCAAGCGCGCCCAGTGCTTCGGCGGCGCCAAGAACCACATGATCATCATGCCGGACGCCGACATGGGCCAGGCGGTCGACGCGCTGATCGGCGCCGGCTACGGCTCGGCCGGCGAGCGCTGCATGGCCATCTCGGTGGCGGTGCCGGTGGGCGAGCAGACCGCCGACCGCCTGATGGAGAAGCTGGTCCCGCGGGTCGAGTCGCTCAAGATCGGTCCCTCGCACGACGGCTCGGCCGATTACGGCCCGCTCGTCACCCGGGAGGCCGTGCAGAAGGTCGCGAGCTACATCGACAAGGGCGTCGCCGAGGGCGCGCAGCTCGCCGTCGACGGCCGCGGCTTCAAGCTCCAGGGCTACGAGAACGGCTTCTACATGGGCGGCTCGCTGTTCGACCGCGTGACGCCCGACATGACGATCTACAAGGAAGAGATCTTCGGCCCCGTGCTCTCGGTGGTTCGGGCCAGGGATTACGAGGAGGCGCTGGCGCTGCCCTCGACCCACCAGTACGGCAACGGCGTCGCGATCTTCACCCAGGACGGCGACGCGGCCCGCGACTTCACCGCGCGGGTCAACGTCGGCATGGTCGGCGTGAACGTGCCGATCCCGGTTCCGATCGCCTACCACACCTTCGGCGGCTGGAAGCGTTCGGGCTTCGGCGATCTCAACCAGCACGGGCCGGACTCGATCCGGTTCTACACCAAGACCAAGACTGTGACGCAGCGCTGGCCGAGCGGCATCAAGAGCGGGGCGGAGTTCTCCATCCCGACGATGCGGTAGAGCGCGACGGCTCGAGGTGGGGCCCGGGTCCCCTCTCCCGCGCGGGGAGGGGGTACGGCCCGCCTTGGGGCGGCCGATGTGCGTACCTCGCGCGGTGGCTGACGAAAATGAGGGAGTGCCCATGAGTTTCGGGCTCGACGAGGACCGGACCGCGATCCGCGAGATGGCCCTCGGCTTCGCGGCCGAGCACATCGCGCCGCACGCCCTCGACTGGGACCGCGACAAGACCTTCCCGGTCGAGACCCTGCGGGAAGCGGCCGCCCTCGGCATGGCGGGCATCTACGTCCGCGAGGATGTCGGCGGGTCCGGCCTGTCGCGCCTCGACGCGACGCTGATCTTCGAGGCGCTCAGCACCGGCTGCCCGACCGTGGCGGCGTTCCTGTCGATCCACAACATGTGCGCCTGGATGATCGACGCCTACGGCGGCGACGATCAGCGCCGCCGCTGGCTGCCGTCGCTCATGGGCATGGAGCGGATCGCCAGCTACTGCCTCACCGAGCCGGGCTCGGGCTCCGACGCCGCGGCGCTCCGCACCCGCGCCGAGCGGGACGGCGACCATTACGTGCTCTCCGGCGAGAAGCAGTTCATCTCGGGCGCCGGCGCCAGCGACCTCTACGTCTGCATGGTCCGCACCGGCGAGGCCGGCCCGGCGGGGATCTCCGCGATCGTGGTCGAGACGGGCACGCCCGGCCTGTCCTTCGGGGCCGACGAGCGCAAGATGGGCTGGAACGCCCAGCCGACCCGCGCGGTGCGCTTCGACGGCTGCCGCGTGCCGGTGGGCAACCGCCTCGGCGCCGAGGGCCAGGGCTTCAAGATCGCCATGAGCGGCCTCGACGGGGGGCGGCTCAACATCGCGGCCTGCTCGCTCGGCGGCGCGCAGGCGGCCCTCGACAAGGCGCTCGCCTACATGGGCGACCGCCGCGCCTTCGGGGCGAGGCTCACCGACTTCCAGGCGCTGCAGTTCCGCCTCGCCGACATGGCGACGAGCCTGGAGGTGTCACGCACCTTCCTGCGGCACGCGGCCGCCGCGCTCGACGCCAAGGACCCGGCCGCGACCCAGCTCTGCGCGATGGCCAAGCGCCACGTCACCGACGCGGCCTTCGAGGTCGCCAACCAGGCGCTCCAGCTTCACGGCGGCTACGGCTACCTCGCCGAGTACGGCGTGGAGAAGATCGTCCGCGACCTGCGCGTGCACCAGATCCTCGAGGGGACCAACGAGATCATGCGGCTGATCATCGCCCGCGGGCTGACCGGGGGGCGCCGATGAGCGACGTGATCGTCGAGCGGGTCGGCGCCCTGGGCCGGCTGCGGCTCAACCGGCCGAAGGCCCTCAATGCCCTGACCCACGGCATGGTCGGCGAGATCGACCGGGCGCTCGACCGGTTCTCGGCCGATCCGGGCATCGCCGCGGTGCTGCTCACCGGGGAGGGCGAGCGCGGCCTGTGCGCCGGCGGCGACCTGCGCTCCCTCTACGACAGCTCCGACACCGCCTTCGCCGAGACCTTCTGGCGGGACGAGTACAGGCTCGATGCACGCATCGCCGCCTACGAGAAGCCCTTCGTGGCGGTCATGGACGGCATCACCATGGGCGGGGGTGTCGGGCTCGCGGGCCACGCTGCGCACCGGATCGTCACCGAGCGTTCCCGCGTCGCCATGCCGGAGACCGGCATCGGCTACCTGCCGGATGTCGGCGGAACGTGGCTGCTGCCGCGCGCGCCCGGGGAACTCGGCACCTATCTCGGCCTGACCGGCGAGCCGGTCGGCGCCGCCGACGCGATCTTCTGCCGGCTGGCCGACGCCCTGGTGCCCTCCGCGGGTCTGCCTGACCTGATCGACGCCCTCGTGGCGGTCGACCCGGATGCCGGGCAGGCGGGCGTGCGGGACGCGATCGCACGGCTCGCCCGTGATCCGGAGCCGGCACTGCTCGCCGCGCACCGGGCGGTGATCGACCGCTGCTTCGCCTTCGACATGGTGGACGAGATCCTGTCGGCCCTGGCGGCGGACGGCTCGGACTTCGCCGCCGCGACCCGGGCGACGCTCCTGACCAAGGCGCCGTCGAGCCTCGTCCTGACGCTGTGCCTCCTGCGGCTCGGCCGCGGCGCGCCGAACCTGGAAGCCTGCCTGGAGCGCGAGTTCCACGCCTCGCTGGCCCTGCTGGCGGAGGGCGATTTCCGCGAAGGCATCCGCGCCGCGGTGATCGACAAGGACAAGAGCCCGCGCTGGAACCCGCCGACCCTCGACGCGGTCGATCCGGCGCGGATCGCCCGCTGGCTGGAGAAGCGGGCGGAGCCGGTTTTTTCGGAATCGCGCACGGGGCCGGTGTGATGACGCGTCGCTCGTTCCCACCCACACCCTCATCCTGAGGTGCCGAAGCGTAGCGTAGGCCTCGAAGGAGGGCTCCAGAAGCCGCCGTGATTCCTGGAGCCCTCCTTCGAGGCCCGCGTCGCGGTCACTTCAGGATGAGGACGCGGGTGGAAGACGCGAACGACAGCAATCAAGGGAGAAGCAGGATGGCGCAGACCATCGGGTTCATCGGTCTCGGCAACATGGGCGGGCCCATGGCGGCCAACCTCGTGAAGGCGGGCCACACCGTGCGCGGCTTCGACCTGGTGCCGGCCTCGCTGGAGGCGGCGCGCGCCGGAGGCGTCGCTGTCACCGGCTCGGCCCTGGAGGCGGCCCAAGGGGCGGACGTCGTCATCACCATGCTGCCCGCCGGGCGGCACGTGGTCGAGGTCTGGACGCAGCTCGCCGAGGCCCTGCCCGCCGGCACGCTCCTGATCGATTCCTCCACGGTCGACGTCGAGAGCGCCCGCAAGGCCCACGCCCTCGCCGAGGCGCGGGGCTGCCTGTCGGTGGACGCGCCGGTCTCCGGCGGCACCGGTGGCGCGAAGGCCGGGACGCTGACGTTCATGGCCGGCGGCGCCGCGGCCGCCTTCGCCAAGGCCGAGCCGCTGCTGAAGGTGATGGGCAAGAACGTGTTCCATTGCGGCCAGGCCGGCGCCGGGCAGGCGGCCAAGATCTGCAACAACATGATCCTCGGCATCTCGATGATCGGCGTCAGCGAGGCTTTCGCGCTCGGCGAGAAGCTCGGCCTGTCGCACCAGGCGCTCTACGACGTGGCCTCGGTCTCCTCGGGTCAGTGCTGGTCACTGACCACCTACTGCCCGGTGCCGGGCCCGGTGCCGACCTCGCCGGCCAACAACGGCTACAAGCCGGGCTTCGCCGCCGCGCTGATGCTCAAGGACCTCCGGCTCGCTCAGGCCGCCGCCATCGCCGCGGGGGCGGCGACGCCGCTGGGCGCGGAGGCCGCGCAGATCTACGGCCTGTTCGAGGGCGCGGGCCACGGGGGAGAGGACTTTTCCGCGATCATCCGTATGCTCCGCGGGCAGGGAGGCGAGTCGTGAGCGACACGTACGAGACGATCCTGACGGAGACGCGCGGGCGCGTCCTGCTGATCACCCTCAACCGGCCGAAGGCCCTGAACGCCCTCAACGCGCAGCTCACCCGCGAGGTGATCCGGGCGGCGACCGAGGCGGATGCGGATCCGGGGATCGGCTGCATCGTCCTCACCGGCTCGGCCAAGGCCTTCGCGGCCGGCGCAGACATCAAGGAGATGCAGCACGCCACCTACGCGGAGATGTATTCCGGCGACCGGTTCGCCGACTGGGACCGCTTCGTCGCCGTGCGCAAGCCGATCATCGCCGCGGTGGCGGGCTACGCCCTGGGCGGCGGCTGCGAGCTCGCCATGATGTGCGACATCATCCTGGCGGCCGACACGGCGCAGTTCGGCCAGCCCGAGATCAAGCTCGGCGTGATGCCGGGGATCGGCGGCAGCCAGCGGCTGACCCGCTTCGTCGGCAAGGCCAAGGCCATGGAGATGTGCCTGACCGGGCGGATGATGGACGCCGCCGAGGCCGAGCGTGCCGGCCTCGTCTCGCGCGTGATCGCGGCCGACCAGCTCCTCGACGAGGCACTGAAGGCGGCCGAGACCATCGCGTCGATGTCGCTGCCGATCGCGATGATGACCAAGGAGGCGGTCAACCGGTCCTACGAGACCACGCTGACCGAGGGCATCCGGTTCGAGCGGCGGGTGTTCCACGCCATGTTCGCCACCAAGGACCAGAAGGAGGGTATGGCCGCCTTCGTAGAGAAGCGGCCGCCCCGGTTCGAGAACACCTGAGCGGGGACCAGGCGATGGATGCGCTGGACCACGACGAAGTCCGGTTCGAGATGGCCTTCCCGCGCGCAATCGTCGCCCAGAAGGCGCGCGGGCGCGAGGAGACCATCAACGAGCACCTCGTGAAGCTGCTCGCCTTCGACGTGCCCCAACGGACGCGGTCGGTCTGGCGGAAAGAGCTGACGCGCCATTTCCGTTTCCTGGCGGCGCTGCGGGTCAAGCCCGGCGCCAGCCTGATCCCGCCCCGCGATTGGTGGGCATGGCTCTACGCGGATCCGTTCGAACACAACGAGGCCGGCTACACGGCCGGCCTGATCGCGCTGAACGCCGACGATTTCGCCCGCAACGACCGCAGTGTTGGGGCGATTGCCGGGCAGATCCGCGACTTCCACGCCGCCATGGTTCAGCGCCTCGCGCAGGGCGAGGCCGGTGAGGATCTGATCCCGGCCTGAAGACGCCGGGTCGGGATCGGTCAACGAGGACGAGGGGGAACGACCATGCCGAGCTTCCGGGAGGCCCGCGACCTTCTGCTGGCCCATCGCACCGACTACGCCGCCGCCGTCGCGGCCTTCGCGTGGCCGGACCCGGTGCCGTTCAACTGGGCGCTCGACTGGTTCGACGCCGTCCTCGCCGGCCCCGAGAGCCGCGACCGCGCCGCCCTGCGGATCGTCGAGGCTGGCAGCGGGGCCGAGCAGAGCCTCAGCTTCGGTGAGCTCGCGGCACGGTCCAATCAGGTGGCCAACCACCTGCGTCAGCTCGGCCTGAAGCGCGGTGACCACCTGCTCCTGCTGCTCGGCAACGTGCCGGCCCTGTGGGAGACCATGCTGGCCGCGATGAAGCTCGGCGCCGTGGTCATCCCGGCGACCACGCTGCTCACCGCCGACGAGCTCGCCGACCGCCTCGCCCGCGGCCGCCCGCGGGCGATCGTGGCCGGGCCGGAGCAGATCGCACGGTTCGCCGGCCTCGACACGGGCGGCGCCGTCCGCCTCGTCACCGGGGCTCCGACGGAGGGCTGGGCGGCCTACGACGACGCCTTCACGGCCTCGGACAGCTTCGCGCCGGACGCCCCGACCGCCGCCGATGACCCGCTGCTCCTCTACTTCACCTCCGGCACCACGGCGAAGCCGAAGCTGGTGCGCCACAGCCACCGCTCCTACCCGGTGGGCGCGCTCTCGACCATGTACTGGCTCGGGCTGCAGCCGGGGGACGTGCACTGCAACGTCTCCTCGCCGGGCTGGGCGAAGCACGCGTGGTCCTCGTTCTTCGCGCCCTGGAATGCCGGCGCGACGATCCTGGTGATCAACCAGGCGCCGTTCAACGCGGCCGCGCTGCTGGCGCAGCTGGAGCGCACCGGCGCCACGACGCTCTGCGCGCCGCCGACCGTCTGGCGGATGATCATCCAGGAGGACCTGTCCGGGAAGCGGCTCGCCCTGCGCGAGGTCTGCGCGGCGGGCGAGCCCCTGAATCCCGAGGTGATCGAGCGAGTGAAGAGCGCCTGGGGCCTCACGATCCGCGACGGCTACGGCCAGACCGAGACCACCGCGCTCATGGCCAACACGCCGGGACAGCCGGTGGTGCCGGGCGCCCTGGGCCGGCCTCTCCCGGGCTACCGGGTGCGCGTCCTCGACCTGGACGGTCAGCCGGCCACCGAGGGCGAGGTCTGCCTCGAACTCGGGGCCCACCGGCCCGCCGGCCTGATGCAGGGCTACGACGACGGCCAGGGCAACCTGTCGGGCGCGGCCGGCGACCTCTACCACACCGGCGACGTCGCCTTCGTGGACGAGCAGGGCTGCTACACCTTCGTCGGCCGCGCCGACGACGTGTTCAAGTCGTCGGGCTACCGGATCAGCCCCTTCGAGCTGGAGAGCGTGCTGATCGAGCATCCGGCCGTGGCCGAGGCGGCGGTGGTGCCGGTGCCCGATCCGATGCGTCACACCATCCCGAAGGCCTACGTGTCCCTGGTGGCCGGAGCGAGCCCCGGACCCGAGACGGCGCTCGACATCTTCCGCTTCACCAACGCCCGGCTCGCGACCTTCAAGCGCCTGCGCGGGCTCGAATTCGTCACCGATCTGCCCAAGACGATCTCGGGCAAGATCCGGCGGGTGCAGCTGCGCCGCCTGGAGCACGAGGGCATCACCGAGGACCCGCACCGGGGCCGCGCCTACACGCAGGCGGACTTCCCGGAGCTGAAGGGCGAGGCCGAGCGCAAGCTCGACCAGACGGCGGGCTGAGCGTTTCCACCCCGTGATCGCGGGCGCGGCGAGGCGACCCAGGGCAGCGCGCCATCGGTCGGCTTGGCGCAGTCTTGGTGTGCCTCTCTGCGCTCGCGATGGCGGCTGCGCACCTGAGGACTCAGGTCCCCGGGTGACGAACCCTCAAGGTTTCCGGTTTCCGAAGCCGAAGCCGCCGATTTACAAGGGTTCTCAAGTCTCCCGTCGACGCTGTCGCGCGTGAGCGGGCCCGCGCCGGCGGATCGGTAAAATTGCGCGCATCCGCTTCAGCGCCGCGGAGGCTCTGCGGCGCAATCCTGTCCTCAACAACGGGGACGGGTTCGATGGGCGCGGCGCTTCTCAGGACGGTTCGGGGGATGCTGGTCGGAGCGGCGACGCTGCTCGGCCTCGCCGCTCCGGTTCAAGCGCAGACGCTGGCGAGCCTGCCCGCGGACGTGGGCGCCAAGATCCTGGGCGACGCCAAGCCGATCGCGGCGTGGGTGACGTTCTGTCAGAATTACGCGGCGGAGTGCGCGCTGGACCGGGGCGAGCCGGCCCGGATCAGCCTGACGCCCGCCACCTGGGCGACGATCGTGTCGGTGAACCGGCGGGTCAACAAGGCGATCGAGCCGATGACCGACCAGGACCACCTGCACGTGGCCGACCGCTGGGACCTGGCCGAGGACGGCATCGGCGACTGCGAGGACTTCCAGCTGCTCAAGCGCCACATGCTGGCCGAGGCCGGCCTGCCGCGGCGGGCGATGCGCATGACCGTGGTGATCGACGAGAAGGGCGAGGGCCACGCCGTGCTGACCCTGATCACCGACCGCGGCGACCTGGTGCTCGACAACAAGACCAGCGCGATCCTGCCCTGGCACAAGACCGGCTACGTGTTCATCAAGCGCGAGAGCCAGGACGCCGTCGCCTGGGTCTCCCTCGGCGGCGTCACCTCCCCGGTCACCACCGCAAACCGGTGA